>CBFGOU010000179.1:0-8419 GCA_965650445.1 uncultured Oxalobacteraceae bacterium
GCCGCGCCGTCATTGCGCAGTTCTTCTATGTCGGCGCGCAGGTCTGCGTGTTCAGCTTCTTCATCCTGTTTGCCAGCAAGGCGGCCGGGGTATCACAGGTGACCGCGGCCGATTACCTGGGGTGGGGCTGCGGCATGGCGTTCATGCTCGGCCGCTTCGCCGGCACCGGCCTGATGCGCAGAGTGGACCCGGCACGGCTGCTGTTGACCTATGCGCTGACCTGCGCCGCGCTGGCGGCGGTGGCGATGCTCGCGCAAGGAATCGCCAGCATCGCGGCCGTGATCGGCATTGCATTCTTCATGTCGATCATGTTCCCGACCATTTTCTCGCTGGGGATCCGCGGCGCCGGCGCCCACACCGAAATGGGAAGCAGTCTGATCATTATGTCGATCGTCGGCGGTGCGCTGCTGCCGCCGCTGTTCGGTGCGGTCAGCGATCTGACGCACAATGTGCAGTTCGGGTACGCCGTGCCTCTGCTGTGTTTCCTCGTCATTGCCTGGTTTGCGCGGGCGGACCTTCGCGACAGCCGCGACGTCAGCGCAGCCAACTTTCTCAATAGGAGTCCTGAAACATGTTTGAACTGAATAACAAAAGAGCCGTGATCACGGGCGGCGGTAGTGGCATCGGCAAAGCCATCGCCACGCTATTCGCACGGCAAGGCGCCGCAGTCCACATTCTGGACATCAATGATGCGGCGTGCGCAGAGGTGGTCGACGACATTCGCGCGCAGGGCGGCGTGGTGTCCGTTCACCCCTGCGACGTCACGCGCCAGGCGGAGGTGAGCGCGCGCTTTGCGGAAATCGGCCCGCTCGACATCCTGATCAACAATGCGGGCATTGCCCACGTCGGCAAGGCCGACAGCACGAGCGAAGAGGACTTCGACCGCGTCATCAACGTCAACATCAAAGGTGTTTACAACTGCCTGCACGCAGGCATCCCGCAGTTGCGCGCGAAGGGCGGCGGCATCATCGTCAACATGGCCTCGGTTGCGGCCTGGGTGGGCATCAACGACCGTTTCGCCTACTCGACCGCCAAGGGGGCGGTCATGGCGATGACGCTGTCGGTCGCCAAGGACTACCTGCAGGATGGGATCCGCTGCAATTCCATCTCGCCGGGGCGGGTGCACACGCCGTTCGTGGACGGTTTCCTGTCAAGAAACTATCCCGGCAAGGAAGCCGAGATGTTTGCGCAGCTGTCCAAGACCCAACCTATCGGCCGCATGGCAAAACCGGAAGAAGTGGCCGCGCTGGCACTGTATTTGTGCAGCGATGAGGCGGCCTTCATTACGGGTACCGATTATCCAATTGATGGCGGCTTCATTACTTTGAATGGTTAAGGGCACACAGGTCGTCGGGAATCCTTACTTGCCCGCGAAGACCTTCTGTTCGAACGCGTCCATCTCGAACTTGTTCTTGGTCGGCTCGAGCGTCGGCCAGCCATCGGCGCCCATGTAGAGCGGCTTGATGTTGAGCAGCGAGTGGTAATTGAAAGCCTTGGTGTAGGCGTGATAGACCAGGTAAGTGGTATCGCCTTCCGAGAAGATGCCGTTATGGCCGCGGCCAGGCTCGGTCTCGTCGCCCGCCAGCAGCACCGAATATTTGTCGTCGACCCAGCTGCCGCCATCCTTGGTCAGGTAGGGCCCCGTGATAGTTTTGGAGCGGCCGATCACGATCTGGTAGGTGCTGGCCCCGCCGCTGCAGCAGATGCCGCGCGAGGCAAAGATATAGTAGTACTGCGGGTCCTTGATCAGGAAGACGCCTTCGCCGAGCGACTTGGTGAGAATTGTCGGCGTGGGAGTTTCGGACAGCAGCTTGCCGGTTTTTCGATCGAGTTCGACCATCCGCAATCCGGCTTTGTAGGAACCGTACAGCAGGTAGACCTTGCCGTCCTTGTCGACGAAGACGTTCGGGTCGATGACGTTGACGCCTTCGCCGCCATTCTTGAACGAGATTACCTGGCCCTGGTCTTCCCATTTGTAGGCCGGATCGCTTGGATCGAGGGTGGTATTGGTGGCCAGTCCGATGCTGGAATTGAAGTTCATCCAGGCCGATACCGAGTAGTACATCCAGTATTTGCCATCGCGCCAGGAGATATCGGGTGCCCAGATCTGGGCTCCTTGCGGGATGTCACGGCTCCACCAGTCGAGCTTGAAGCCATCTCCGAAAACGGCGCCGGCGCTGTTCCAGGTGACCATGTCCTTCGAGGTCTTGATGCCGGTGCCGGTGCCCAACACGTAGTAGGTATCGCCGCCCTTGATCATCACCGGATCATGCACGCCAAGGGCACCCTTGAGGCCCCCGCTTTCGATGTAGTCGGGCAAGGGCGTGGCCGCTGCCACAGGGGTGGGATCGGCAGGGGGAACGGGTACGGCATGGCTTGTGCCGGCACCACCGCAAGCGGCGAGCAGGAGTGCGGAAAACAACCAGCTCGACAAACGCAGCCAATAAACGGAATTTTTCTTCATATTTTTTGAGATCTTTCTTTTATGCGATTTTTTGTGTAAAAGCCAGAAAAAGCGGGCTGCGTCCCCTCCACTTTTGGGCATTCGCATCGGCTCTTGTTTAACGTAAAACAATTTTAGTTTAACGTGAAACCTAATTCAAGAAAAATCGGCGTGCGTGGCCATCTCCAGCGGACCGTCCGCGATCACCAGGCCGAACGGAGGACGGCTTGCGCCGTTCAGTGCTGGTAGGTCGCGAGGCGGACTTTCAGCACCACCGGCACCTCGGTGAAATTCAGGCCATAGTCGGTCTGATCGCCATTCCACACGCGCGACATCACCCATTTGCCCTTCACGTACTGGCCTTCTTCGACACGCTCGAAAATCATGCCGCGGCCCTTGATGCCTTTGCCCAGGCCAAAGGTCAGGCGGGCGTTCTGGCCCGTCACCAGATATTCGTTGTCGCCCAGCTTGGCGACGGCCACTCCGCCACCAGGAACGTCCGAGCCTTTTGGCAAGTCATCTTTTTTCCGGAGCCAGATGCTCTCTCCGATCTGCCATTGCCGGTAGGTGACCCTGGCGCTCCAGTCCGGGCCCAGATCGAGTTCCTGCGCGCTGTGATCGTCCGGTTCGGACACGCCGCGCACTTCCGACTCGAAACTCAGCCTGGCCCATTCGCGCGCCATCGGCGCGAACAAGCCGTACACCCGCGCGAACGGCTTGACGTCCTCGGGACTCCAGTACGGTGCACCGAGCGGGTAATTGCTGTAGCCGGTGTAGTCGAAGCCGAAAGGATCGAAGCCAATGCCGCCCTGGCCGAGCACGGAGAATATGTAGCGCGCAAACACCGGTTTGCTGCCCATTTCGGCGATGTAGAGGGCATTGTCGGGCCGCTGGTAATGCTTGACGGTGGCCTCGTACGACGCCGATTCGGACGAATAAATGTCGGGCGCGAGAAAATCGATATGGGGCGCGGCTACCTTGTAGATGTCGATCACGTTCCAGCTGGGCCCGCCGCTGCCATAGTACACGCCGGCCATCGCAGGCTTGGCCGGATCGGGGTCGCGCAGCGAGCCGTTGACGTAAGTGGGCAAGGGATAAATGGCTTTGCCGGCCGCGGCGACGTGGTCGATATACGAGGCAATCGACCAGGCGTGGAAGAATTCGTCCGCATCGGCGCCGAACACCTCCGTCCAGTTGCCCGGCTGCTTGTTCATGCGTGCCAGCAGCGCTTGCGGTACCGGCTGATTCATCAGCGCCGTCGCGGTGGGCGAATAATCGCGCAGGCTGCCGAACACGCCCGCCTCGTTTTGAGGCTGCATGATGATGACGGTGTGCTTGTCCCCATCGATCGCCTTGATGTGGCGCATGAGGGCCGAGTATGCCTTGGTGTCGGCATCGAGCGTGCTCTGGTAATGCGGCGACAGGGCGTTCGAGGTCGTACCGTTCTTCTTGATCAGCCGGGGAAAGCGCTTGTTGTCGAGCTTGACCCAGGCCGGCGCATAGTTGGGATTGGTGTTCTTCCACGTGCCGAACCACAGCAGGCCGAGGCGCACATTGTGCGCGCGGGCCTGCTTGACCAGCGTGTCGACAAAGCTGAAATCGAACCTGCCTTCCACCGGCTCGATCTGCTCCCAGGCCACCGGCATGACGAGCGTGTTGGCCTTCATGTCGGCAATCGCCGGCCACACCTTCGGCAGGACCGCTTCGTAATTGCTCGAGTTATTGGCCTGTCCGGCGAGGATCAGGAACGGCGCGCCGTCGACCATCAAGGCGAACTTGCCGTCCTTTTGCGCGAGATGCGGTACCGGGTAGCTGGCGGCGGCGGCCGGCTTCCTGCTGGCTGCCTTGGCGGCGGGGAGCGCAAACAGGCAAGCGGCAACGAGCAGCGCGGCGCAGCGAATCTGCTGCGAATTGGTAGCGGTCATGAATCAGTTTCCTGGAGTGGGTGGAGAATGGGATGTACTGGCAAGAATGG
This sequence comes from uncultured Oxalobacteraceae bacterium, assembly GCA_965650445.1. Classification (GTDB taxonomy): domain Bacteria; phylum Pseudomonadota; class Gammaproteobacteria; order Burkholderiales; family Burkholderiaceae_D; genus Telluria_A. Next base: position 4,419 of record CBFGOU010000179.1, read on the forward strand.
TCTTCAGGCCGCGCAGCGAGGCCGCGAGCGCCTCCAGTTCACCCATGCCGTTCGGGTTGTCTTCCTGCTCGACGATGATCCACTCGGTGCCGCCAACCGTGCGGCCGGCCTCGGTGAGGCCGGCGTACCGCTGCCGATGACTGACAGCGTTCACCCGTAATGTGATTGTCGACAAAATATCTCCAACGGTAACGACGCGAACCGGACTAACCCGGACGTGGAACGGTGCACAATTACTCAAAGACATAGCCTGCGCTATCAGGCCCTCGGAACTGGCTTGCGCTTTACTCGTGCGCGCGCGATGCAGACGAGCCAGTACAGCGCCCCTGACCGGTGAGCCCCCCGGCTTCTAAGGTGCCATCGTGCTGGCTTTCAGGTCGAGGTGAAGGCGCAGGACCGGCGCGTTTGACGAGCGCGCGACGGCAAGCTCGTAGCGGCCGCCAGCAATCTTCCACTGCTGCCCTTCGGTGTCGAAGTTGGCCAGCGCCCTTGGCTCCATATGTACCTTGACCACGCGTGATTCCCCCGCTTGCAAGGTCACTCTCCCCCAGCCGACCAGACGCGCGATCCTCCTGCCATCGCGACCGGCGACGGTGGCATACACTTGCGGCGTGTCCGTACCTGCTCGCTTACCGATATTTCTTACCGTAAGCGTCAGCGTCAGCCCGTCTTTCCCACCCAATGCAGCCCGTTCGTAAGCAAATTTAGTGTAGGAAAGGCCAAACCCGAACGGAAACAAAGGCTTGGTGTTTTCCCGCTGAAACCACCGGTAGCCCACATCGGCGCCTTCAATATCGTAATCGACATCAAACGCTTTAAGTCCCGATGTCAGGCCATAGGTCACCACACCGTTCGAGCTGGTTTTCGCCGACATGCCCGGAATAGCTGGACGCGGCAGCTGCGCTTCGCTCTGGGGGAAGGTCAGCGGCAGGCGTCCTGACGCATCGACGTCTCCCGCCAGCACGCTGACGATTGCCTTGCCGCCAGCCGAACCTGGATACCACGCCTCCATGATTGCCGCGACCCGGTCCTTCCACGGCATGAGCACAGGACCTCCGGTTTCCAGCACGACCACTGTACGCCGGTTCGCTGACGCTACCGTTTGGATAAGTTCGTCCTGCTTGCCTGGAAGCTTCAGGTCCGCAACGTCTTCACTTTCCGTGCTCCACTGGTCGGCGAAGACAATGACCAGTTCGGCCGCTTTGGCGAGCTCAGCGGCAGACGCAATATCCTCTCCGCTTGCAAAGCTCACTGTTGCATTTGGAAACCGGGTGCGCAGCGCTTCGACCGGCGAGGAAGGAAAGTACGTTATGCGGGCGAACGCGGAGGCAATGCCGGTAGGCTTCAGTTCCAGGGCGGGCCCACCGACCGGACGCACTTGGGACGAACCTCCGCCAGAGAGCACGCCAATATCGGCGTGGGCGCCGATCACCGCGATCGATTTGACACGGGGCGCGATGGGAAGCAGATCCCTGGAATTTTTCAGCAGCACGATACCTGCGGCCGCGGCGCGCTCACTGATCGCCGCGTTCGCTTCGTAGTCGACAGTCTGTCTGACCGGGGAGACAGGGTTGTCGTGCAGGCCGGTAGCGACAACACTGCGCACCACCCGGTAGCTCATATCGCGCAGCCGTTCAACCGGTACCTCGCCCTTGGCAACGGCATCCTTGAGGAGCGTGCCAAAAAAAGGCTTGCGGTCAAGGGTATAGCCTGACTGGTGGTCCAGACCGCCCATCGCGGCAGCTACCGTGCTATGCACGGCCCCCCAGTCCGACTGGACCCAGCCCGGGTACTTCCAGTCGCCTTTGAGAACACGGTTCAACAGGAAGTCGTTTTCGCAGGCATATACCCCATTGACCTTGTTATAGCCGCACATGACCGCTGCCGGCTTACCGATTTCGATCGCGATCTGGAACGCCAGCAGATCCGATTCACGCATCGCCGCCTCGCCGATTTTTGCGTTCAGGACGTTGCGGCCAGTCTCCTGATTGTTCATCGCAAAATGCTTGATGGTCGACAGGATGTGATTGCTCTGGACCCCGGCGATGGCATTGCCGGCCATGATGCCGGACAGTAGCGGGTCTTCGCCGGCGTACTCGAAATTCCGGCCGTTACGTCCGTCGCGCACAAGGTTGACGCCACCGGCCAGCAGGACATTGAATCCCTTCGCCCGCGCCTCGCCACCGATCATCGCGCCGCCTTGGAAAGCCAGGGCTGGATCCCAGCTCGCCGCCGTCGCCAGCCCGGAGGGCAAGGCGGTGGCGACATCATCGACGCGCATGTTGAGGATATTGGCGACGCCGATTCCGGCGTCCGACTCGCGCAATGATGGCATGCCGACCCGCTCGATACCGGGAATGTAGCCCGCGCCAATGACAGAATCGGCCGGCAAGTTTTTTTTCTGGAAGGTCAGGAACGCGCTTTTCAACAGGCTGAGCTGTTCATCCGGCGTGAGCTTGTCGGTAATCGATGCCGCCCGGCTATCGATGCTCTGATCCGAGGCCTGCGCGGCCACACCTTGCGCGGCAAGCAGCAGTACAACTGCCGGGACCAGTCCAAACATCTTCTTGTCCATCAATCCACCTTCTTGTGTTTAAGAATAATTTTTACGGGTCCCAGCAGGCCTGCGGGTTTCGGCTTGAGATCCTTGAGACCAGGCAATTTCGAATCCACCATGGCGTTATTTGGACTGTTGCTGACCGTTATCGCCAGTCGATTGACGCCGGCGCGCAGCGCCTTGCCGATGTCGAGCTGAAACGGCGGCGCAATCAGGGTTCCCAGATGCTGGCCGTTCACCGAAATTTTCGCCATGTCATGGACGCTGCCGAGGTCGAGAAAAAGACCCGCGCCAGGCTTCATCCAGGAAGGGGCAAGCGTCACATCGGCGCTGTAGACGACCTGCCCCGACAGGTCGTCCAATCCTTCGATCTCGCTCCAGTCCTGCAAACGGTCGAGCGTCAGGGTCTGCTGGAACGGCTTGCCGGCGTGCTTGTGGCCTTGCACCGCCAGTGTCCAGCGCCGCTCGCTCACATCAGCGGCATCGACCGCTGTCCACGACGAGGCGGCCAGCAAACGTTCATTCGTGAAGACGATCAAGGCCGCAGCGCCAGCGCCGATGTCGAGGCGGATCTCGGTCTGCCCCTTCGTACGGACCGACTTCAGGCCTGTCCGGGTCCCATCGAACGCGTTCCAGAGTTCGGGATTGCCAGCGGCACGGGTAGTGAAAGCAACGTTGACGGCTTCCTGCCTTGGGTTATGCAGGAAATACGCGGAGCGGCCGCCAAGTTCCTTTTCAACGAACAGGCAGGGAGCACTGATAAAGGTCAGGTTCGCCGGAATGCCCTCAGCGCGCAATGCCGCGGCAAGCGCCGCTGCATCGACGATGCGGGCGCCGGCGTCCAGGGTGGCTTGTACCGCCCGTCGGGTCACTCCGTCCAGTCGCTCACGATCGACATTGCCCTCGTCGCGCGACGGCGGACGGTCAACATAGAAAATCCTGAGCCCCTTGGATGCAAGCCGCTCCAGCTGTGCCGCTGTATTGGCGCGCAAGCCGGCACGGCTTGGCAGGATCAGGGCGCGATAACGCGCACCGCCAGACGTTTGCAAGCAACCAGCAGAGACGCTGCCCTTCAAGATGCAGTCATCGTTAATCCGGTCATAGTCGTAACCCTGGTGAAGCAGCTCTTCCAACAGATCGGTGGTCGCTGTCGGCTCAATACCATGGAAGTAACCAATCTCGCCGAGGTAGACCGCTACCGGAACGACGTTGCGGCCGCCCTGCATAATCGACTGGACGCGGGTAACGTAGCTGTTAAGCGTAGCGATCGCGTCCCATAGCGGGTTCGCTTCGTTGATCATGCTGCTGAACCCCGCAAGAAAGGGGCTCGGCGCGAATGGAAACCAGCCCGGCCACGCATCCTGATGCAAGGCGTAGGGAAACCCGTGCACGACGATGGCGTTGACGCCGGCCGACAGCGAGCCGACCGTGCCGGCCTCGCCGG
>CBFGOU010000180.1:0-8391 GCA_965650445.1 uncultured Oxalobacteraceae bacterium
ACCATGAGCGTCACTTTAGCCCGCATCGCCGAGACGCTGGCCGCACGCAAGCCCGACAACGGCGGCGACCCGGCCACGTCCTACGTCGCCAAGCTGTTTTCCAAAGGCGACGACGCCATCCTCAAGAAGATCGGCGAAGAAATGACCGAGCTGGTCATGGCCGCCAAGGATGCCCGCGTGTCCGGCGACAACAGCGACCTCATCTACGAATGCGCCGACCTGTGGTTCCACACCATGGTGCTGCTGGCCAAGTTCGACTTGACGCCACAACAAGTGATCGACGAACTGGCGCGGCGCGAAGGCTTGTCCGGCCTTGCCGAAAAAGCCAGCCGCAGCGCAAGCTGAACCAACCCGGAGCTCCCATGGATAACTGCCTGTTTTGCAAGATCGCCGCCAAGCAAATTCCATCGAGCATCGTCTACGAAGACGATGAATTGCTGGCATTCAAGGATATTCATCCGGCAGCGCCGGTGCACCTGCTCATCATTCCGAAAACGCACGTGGACACCCTGTCGGACACCGGCGACGGCCACGCCGCCGTGCTGGGCCGCATGCTGGGCCTGGCGCGCAGCCTTGCCAAAGACCATCATATCGACGTCAGAACCGGCCCGGACGGCAGCCGTTCGGGTGGATTCAAGACCCTGATTAACAGTGGTCCGGATGGCGGCCAGGAAGTGTATCACTTGCACCTGCACATGTACGGCGGTCCGCGTCCCTGGAAAGGCCAGTAAGACCGGGACACGCGGCGACGCATGACGTAAAATACCTGCGTATGCAATTCATGCTGCTGTAAGGAATGGCAGCGATAATGTGGTGTTGCGGCAACACTGCACAAGGAGAAAAGAATGGGTGGAATGAGCATTTGGCACTGGGTCATCGTGCTGGTCGTGGTCATGCTGGTATTCGGCACCAAGAAAATCGGCAACATGGGCAGCGATATCGGCAAGGCCGTCAAAGGCTTCAAGGATGGCGTGCGTGGCGAGGAAGACAAGCCCAACGCCGCGCCATCGCAGGTGGCCGACAAGTCCACTATCGATGTCGAGACGAAAGAAAAGACCCGGTCGTGATGCCAGCTGTGGCTGGTGACGCTTTATGATCGATTTAGGCTTATCCAAACTTGCCCTCATCGGCGTTGTTGCGCTGGTGGTGATCGGTCCTGAAAAGCTGCCCAAGGTGGCGCGCATGGCCGGGAGCCTGTACGGCCGTGCCCAGCGTTACCTGCACGAGGTCAAGACCGAAGTCAGCCGCGAAATCGAGCTCGACGAGCTGCGCAATCTGCAGAAGGAAGTGCAGGAAACGGCGCAGTCGATCAAGGACAACGTTGAAAGTTCGATCCAGCAGAATCTGGACGATGCCGAGGCGGCATGGCGCGATCTGCCTTCATGCGTTGCGCCGGCCAGCATGGCCGACATCGAGCGCAAGGCCAAGGATTTCCGCCGCAAGAAGCTGGTGCGCAACTCGGCGATTCCCAACTGGTACAAGCAGCGCAACGGCGGCAAGACCCATGTCTTGTCGGGCGCGGCGCGCGTCAAGAAATTCCGCCCGCGGGGCGGCTCCACCTCTTCGTTCTTCTAAATGACAGATACATCCGCGGGCGAAGAGACCTTCATCTCCCACCTGGTTGAACTGCGCAACCGCCTGGTCAGGGCATCGATCGGCATTGCCATCGTGTGTGCGGCCCTGATGCTGTGGCCCGGCCCCGCCAAGGTCTACGACATCATCGCCATGCCGATGGTGAAAGCGCTTCCGGCCGGTTCGAAAATGATCGCCACCGGCGTCATCGCGCCCTTCCTGGTGCCGATGAAAGTGACCTTGCTGATCGCCTTCATCCTCGCCCTGCCCTGGGTGTTTTACCAGATCTGGGCCTTCGTCGCGCCCGGCCTGTACGCGCACGAAAAGCGCCTGGTGCTGCCGCTGGTGATTTCGTCCTCGCTGCTGTTCATGGCCGGGGTGGCGTTCTGCTACTTCTTCGTGTTCAGACGGGTATTCGCCTTCATCGGCGAGTTTGCGCCCACCTCGGTCGCGGTCACGCCCGATATCGAGAACTACCTCGACTTCGTCATGTCGATGTGCCTGGCCTTCGGCGCGACGTTCGAGGTGCCGGTGGTGGTGGTAATTCTGGTGCGCATGGGCATTGTCAGCGTAGAAAAACTCAAGTCGGTGCGCCCGTATGCGATCGTCGGCGCCTTCGTCATCGCCGCCGTCGTTACCCCGCCGGACGTGGTCAGCCAGCTGGCCCTGGCCGTGCCGATGGTGGCATTGTTCGAGCTGGGCCTGCTGGTGGCGCCGATCTTCGTGCGGGTGACCCAGGCGCCGGAAGAGCCGGCGCAGTAACCGGAAGCGTACGACTACCCTAAGGGCCCGCCACAAGCGGGCCTTTTGCTATCGATGCCGGGTTGGCCTGAGGCGTGCCATCTTATTCCTGCACGGCGAGGACCGCGACTGACTTCGGCGGCAGCAGGAGGCGCAGCTTGCCCTTGTCGACCCCGGCCCGCAACGGCGCAGGCAACACCGTCGTCGGCGACGCGAAGCTGTTATGGGCATCCATCGCATCGGCCGTCAGCACGCTGCCGCTGGCGGCTTGGGCTGTGGCGCCCGCTAACTCGACGCGGACCGCTACCGCATGGTGCGGATCGGTATTGACGAGGGACAGGTACAGCTTGCCATCCTTGGCGCGCGCCGCCGAGGCGCTGACCGCCGGGATGGCGGCGCTGCCCAGGCGGTAGTGCGGATTGTTGGCGAGGATGACCGGCAACGCGGCCGCATCCTGGAACGGCACGTGCATCTTGAACGCGTAATACGTCGGGGTCAGCACCATCCGGTCGCCTTCCGCCAGGATCATGGCCTGCAGCACGTTCACCATCTGGGCGATGTTGGTCATACTGACGCGGTTGGCATGGGCGTGGAAGATGTGAAAATGCAGGGCGGCGACGAGCGCGTCCCGCAGCGAATTTTGCTGCTGCAAAAAGCGCGGGGGCGTTCCAGGCGTCGGGTCGTACCAGGTGCCCCATTCGTCGACGACCAGGGTCAATTTTTTCCGCGGATCGTTTTGTTCCAGCTTGCTGACGTTGCTGGCGACCAGCTCGCCCATATGGAGCGCGTCTTGCAGGGTCGACATCCACTGGCCCTCGTTAAAGCCGGTGGCCGCGCCCTTGCTGGGTCCACCGCGACCGGGCACCGTGTAGTAGTGCAAGCTGATCGCGCTCGCGGGGGCGCGGAGATGCCTGCTCAGGTAGTCCGTCCACACGACGTCGCCATCCAGGCCGCCGCCTGCGACCAGTTTCGGCGTGGTGGTTTGGTCATGCGTGCCGGCGAAGGTCGCATGGTGGTTGTACAGATTGGAAAAATGGGCCGGGGTCATATTACCGCCGCACCCCCAGTTCTCATTGCCGATCCCAAAGAACGCCAGCTTGAAGGGCTTGGGGTGCCCGTTGCGCGCGCGCAGGCGCGCCAGTGCCGATGGCCCCTCGGCTGTCATGTATTCGATCCACTCGGCCGTCTCGCCTGGCGAGCCGGTGCCCACGTTGCCATTCACGTAGGCCTCGGCCCCGATCAGATCGATCAGGTCGAAAAATTCATGCGTGCCTACGGCGTTGTTGTCGACCACCCCGCCCCAGTTCGTGTTCACCATGACGGGACGCTGGTCGCGCGGACCGATGCCGTCGCGCCAGTTGTACTCGTCGGCAAAGCAGCCCCCCGGCCAGCGCACCACTGGCACGCGCAGATCCTTGAGCGCGTCCACCACGTCCTTGCGCCAGCCCCTGATGTTCGGGATGGTTGAGGCCGGGCCAACCCACATGCCGCCGTAAATGCCGCTGCCGAGATGCTCGGCAAACTGGCCATAGATGTTCTTGTTGATGACGGCGCCCGGCCGCGTGCTGTCGACCGTGACGGCCACTTCGGGGACGGCAAGCGCCGCCCGCGCGGCCAGCAGGCACAGGCAGGCTATCGCGCCCTGGACCCATGCCCTTGTTCGCCTGCTTTGCTCGACAGCGCCCGGCCGGCCCGCTCCCGTGGGCTTATTCATCGACCGCCACCACGGTCAAGGACTTGGACGGCAGCGTGAGGCGCAGTTGGCCATGCGCAACGCTCACCGGGACCGGCACTGGCGCCACCACGCTGTAGTCCGCCTCCATGGCAGGGCCCGTGAGCACGCTGGCGCTGGCGTCGGCAGGCACGGCGCCGGCAAATTGCACTGCGGCCGCCACCGCCTGCTTCGGATTGGCATTCACGAGGGATAGGTAGAGCTTGCCATCCTTGCCGCGCGCGGCCGAAACGCTGACCGCCGGGATCGACAGCTTGCCCATGGTGTAGCGGGGAGTGTGGTCGAGCCGCACCGGCAGCGCAGTCGCGCCCTGGAACGGCACATGCATGCGGAACGCGTGATAGGTCGGCGTCAGCGCCAGCTGCGCCCCGTCCGCCAGGATCATCGCCTGGGGCGAGTTCAATGGGGCGGCAAAACTGGCCATGCTGACGCGATCGGCATGAGCGTGCAGCACGTGAAAGTGCAAGGCCGCCGCCAGCGCATCGCGCAGCGTGATCGGCCGCACAGCGTCATCCCGGCCGGACTCGGTTGCCGGGTCGCCTCGCGTGCTCCAACCGGCAATGACGAGGGACAGCTTGCGCGCGGGATCGTTCTTGTCCAATCGGGCGATATTGCTGGCGATGAACGCGTCCATCTTCGAGGCCCGCCGCAGGGTCGACATCCAGCCGGCCTCGCCGGCATCTGCCGCCCCATCCCGGCCATCGCCTCCCGCGGCATCGTGCGCACCGATGGCGTCCCGGTAATCGCGCACGCGTTTCTTCCTGCTGAGTTCATCGGTCCAGTCGGGCCCGTTGCCGTTGGCAATGAGCGTGGGTGGATGCCCGCTCTTTCCCCGGATGAAGACGGCGAACTGGTTGTACAGGTCGGCATAGTATTGCGCCGTCATGTTACCCCCGCAGCCCCACGGCGCCTGGCCGACGCCGACGAAGCGCGCCTTGAATGGCTGCGGGTGGCCATGCTGCGCGCGCAATTGGCCGAGCGTCGATCCGCCGTCCGCCCCCAGGTATTCGACCCATTCGGCCGCTTCGCGCGCCGAGCCTGTGCCCACATTCGCGCTGACATAAGCGCTCGAACCGGCCAGCTCGGCCAGGTCGAAGAATTCGTGCGTACCAACGCTGTTATCGTCGGCACCCCGGCTGCCATCGGCCGCGCGCCGAAGCGGGCGCTGTTCGCGCGCGCCCACACCGTCGCGCCAGTGGTAATTGTCCGCCTGGCACCCGGCCGGCCAGCGCAGCACCGGCACGTGCAGGCGCTGCAGGGCCTCGAGCATGTCCAGGCGCCAGCCACGGATGTTCGGCACCGTGGACTCGGGCCCGACCCACAAGGCGCCGGCCTCGCCCGCACGGCCGCTGCCGACCGTCTGGCCATACAGTTCCGCGTGGATGACCGCGCCCGGGCGCGCCGCCTGGACCAGGACGTTCACCCTCTGTGCGGACCAGGCGGCACCTGCTGCGAGCAGGCCGGCGGCCATCATACAAAGTTGCAGATACTTCACAGAACTTCCCTATGCGACTGATGCGGCGTGCACCGATCAAAGCGTTCGACACCGGCCGCGCGAGGCGGCCGGCGAAAAGCGCCGCGACGGCGCTTGCCTTCCGGCTTAGAACTTGTAGCGCAAGCCAAGGCTGAAGGTACGGCCATTGGCAAAGCCCTGGTTCTGCAGGCTGGTCTCACGGTAGAGCGCTTCACCGACGTAGCGGTTCGGCGCCTCATCCATGATGTTCGACGCATTGAACGACACGGTGGCATGGTCGTTGATCGTGTAGTTGAGCGCGGCATCGAGCAAGCCGTAAGCCTTGACATAACTGGTGTTGAACGGCGAGGCCGCGTTGACGTCGCCGAGCTGCTGCGACGAGCGCCAGGTGTAGACGAGGCGCGCCGAGAACGAGTTGTCCTCGTACATGACCGACATGCTCGAGCTGTTCTTGGACACGAACGGCAGCGGGGTGGAAATGATCCGCTGCACGGCGAGGGTACCGGCGTTGACCGGGTTCGAGGTGTCGACGTAGGTGTACGAGCCGGACACGCCGAAGTTCTTCAACCAGCTGACCTCGCGATCGAAGAACCACTGGCCGGACAATTCCACGCCGCGCGCGTACCCCTTCTCGCCATTGACCTTGCGCGAGATCATATACTGACCGTTGCTGCAGCCATTGCTCGTCGTGCCCGCGTAGGCCGGCGCAAAACGCAGCGTCTGGCATTCCCCGACGCTGTTGAAGAAGCCCTTGATCTTCTTGTCGAACAGGGCAAAGGCCACATAATTGGTCGGGCTGAAGTAGCGCTCGAGCGAGAGATCGAGGGAGTCGGCCAATTGCGGCTTCAGGTCCGGGTTGCCCACGCTGCCCGTGCCATCGCCGTTGGCATTAACGAAGGGATTCAGGTCGCCCGTCAGGGGACGCGTCATGCCACGCCCGTAGCCGAAGCGCAACATGAAATCCTTGGACAAATCATATGTCGCGTTCAACGAGGGCAGCGCGTTGGTGTACGAGGTCGATTTGATATTCTCGACCAGGCTGCCGGGCGTGGCGGCGGTCTGGTCGGCGACCCGCGCCGTGGCTTGCACCTGGGTGCGCACCACGCGTACCCCGACCGAGCCCTTCAGGCGTTCGTCCAGCGCGGAGAACTCGCTCGAGACATAGCCGGCCAGGGTCTTCTCGTCGATGTTGCGACGCGCGGCCGCGATCTCGGGATAGCTGCCCTCGAGTGGCATGCCGGCCAGCGGGAACTGGTCCCTGACCTGGTTGCCCAGCAGGGCATCCGGCGAGTACACCACGTAGCCGCCGGCAAAGCCTGTGTCGCCGCGCAGGTAGTTGGTCGGCGCCGATTGCAGGACCCCGGGCATGCTGCCGACGCGGATCGCGTTCGACTGGCTGGCGGTCAGCGCCAGGCCATCGGTGGTCAGGGGACGGCTGCCAAAGCCGTTGTAGGCGCGGTACAGGCTATTTTGCGTGGCATATCGGGTACCGAACTTCAGCCGGCTGAAAAATCCTTCCTCCAGCGCATAGGCGCCATCGAGCGCGAGCGCGACGCCGTCGTCCTTCCAGGTCTGGTAGGTGGCGGGACTGTACCATTGGAAGACGAAGTTGTTCGGATCGGACAGGCTCGGGCCGCTGAACGCGACCTGGTGCGGATCGACGTCGGCCTGGCGCGTCACATCCCACGACAGTCCGCTCACGGTGGCCATCTCGACCCTGCGGTTGTCCTGCTTTTGCGTGGATTTGATGTAGGACACGTCGCCCTTGAGCGAGAGGGCCGGCGTCGGGTTCCATTCGACACCGGCAGCCGTGGACCAGGTGACATAAGGGCGGTGCTCATCGCCGCCCCATGGACGGATCGTCGAGTTCATGAAGGTCCCGCTCACCATGCGCTGGGTGGTCAGCACGTCGTTGCTGCCGCCGTTGTAGTTGCGGTTGGCCAGGTCTTCGGTAATGGCGAACGGAGCCGTTTTCAGGTTGCGCACGTTGGCGCCCTGGTCCACAAAGAGGAAACGGTAATTCTGGTGGTACAGATAGGAGGTGTAGTTACCATCCACGTAGAAGCGCAGGGTGTTGTTCACGCGGTAATCGGCGGCCAGGTTCAGCCCTTTCCGCTCACGCAGGATGCTTTCCTGGAACACGTTCGGTCCCACCGTCGGGGTGGAGATGATGTTGCCAATCTGCTCGGCGGTCAGGCCTGCCGTGTTCGGCATGTTAGCCCCGACGGTCGACGAGGTGGGCAGCGCCGGCACGTTGGCCAGGTAGCTGACGTCGCTGCGGCCGACATACGCGGCCATCGGCTGGCCCGGACTGTTGCTGGTGTTGCCAGCGGCCAGGTTGGCATATTCGGCGCTGTCGCCGCGCACCATGCGCCGATAGTCGGGGCCGCGGCCGGCCGGCGTGTTGTCGGAACGGCCCGCACTCTTCTGGTAGGCGATTGCGGCCATGACACCGATACGCGAGCCGCCGCCCAGGTCGAAGCGGTTGGCGATCAAGCCAAACAGCTCCGGATCGTTCTTCTTCTCCATGTCGTTGTAACGCATATTGGCGTTCAGCGCGGCAGTGAAGGTCTTGAAATCGCTGGGATTGCGGGTGCGGATATTGACCAGGCCGCCGATGCCGCCTTCGATGTGCTCGGCGGATGGGTTCTTGTACACATCCACGCCGGCGATCATGCCGGGAATGGCGCCCTCGATGTTGAATTCGCGGCTGCCGGCGGTGAAGTAGGAGCGGCCATTCAGGTGCGAGGCGGTCTGGTTGGACAGGCCGCGGATGGTGATGCCGGAACCGGCGCCGGCCGGGGACGCGCCCTCGCCGCCATAGCGGTAGCCCTGCACGCCGGGAATCCGCGTCAAGGTCTCGGCAACGTTG
>CBFGOU010000181.1:0-8377 GCA_965650445.1 uncultured Oxalobacteraceae bacterium
GTCGCGCGCACCAGCCGGGTGGCGTAGCGCAGCAGATGCTCGCCGAGGTTGACGTCGCGCGCCAGCTGCTGCAGGCGCAGCAGGGTTGGCACGTCCAGCGCCGGGGCGGCGTCGGGCAAGGGACCGTGGGTGGTGCGCGCGACCATCGCCATTTCCTCGTCTTCGCTCGGGTAGCCGACATCGATGCGCAGCAAAAAGCGGTCGAGCTGCGCTTCCGGTAGCGGGTAGGTGCCGGCCTGCTCGATCGGGTTCTGTGTCGCCAGCACGAAGAACGGCTGCGGCAGCGCGTGCGTGGCGCCGGCGAAGGTGACCGCGCGTTCCTGCATCGCTTCGAGCAGCGCCGACTGGGTCTTGGGCGGGGCGCGGTTGATCTCGTCGGCCAGCAGCACCTGCGTGAACACCGGTCCCTGCTGGAAGCGGAACACGCGCCGGTGGGTGGCGCTGTCCTCGTCGAGGATCTCGGTGCCGACGATATCCGAGGGCATCAGGTCGGGGGTGAACTGCACGCGCCGGAACTGCATGCCGGTGGCCTGCGCCAGCGACTTGACCAGCAGCGTCTTGCCCAGTCCCGGCACGCCTTCGACCAGCGCATGGCCGCCGGCCAGCAGGCACACGATCAGCGCCTCGACCACGTCGTCCTGGCCGACGATCACCGTGGCCAGGCTGCGCCGCAATGCCTTGATGCTGGCGCCCAGCGTTGCGACGTCAAGTTCAGTCCAGTCGGTTCGATCGCGCTCGGCCACGGTCAGGCTCCCAATGCATAGTGAATGATATTGACGGCCAGGCGCACGCCGCCGGAGCCCTTGTTCGCGTACAGCACCCGCACCCGCCCGTCCATGTCGACCGCGCGCAGCGCATCGTGCTGCGCGCCGTCGATGCGGTAGAAGCTCGCGAACAGGCCATGCGAAGCGGGCAGCTTGCGCAGCGCCCGCACGCCAAACAGGCGCGCCATTTCGGCCTCGAAGGAGCGCGCGAACAGGCCGTCGGCGGCGCCGCTGCGGTCGTCCACGAACAGAAAGCCGCCGCCGCGCACATAGCGCTCGACATGCGCGCGTTCGGGGCCGGTAAATTGCACCAGCCGGTGACCTGCCAGATAGCAGAACGGCACCGCCAGCATGGCCGGATCGGCCAGCGCGGCCACGCGTTCGGCCGGATCGACGCGCATGCTGCTGGTGCGCGCCAGCGCCTGCAGCACCTGGCCGGGCAGGCGCGCGGCGGCGTCCCAGTCGCCCGACACGTATTTCAGGCGCGTGAAGTAAAAGTCATAGCTGGACAGCATGGGCGCCAGCGCCACTCCACCACTCAGCTTTAAAAACGACCTTCGCTCCACAAGCGCTCCAGAAAAGGGCTCGATGATAGGGCTAGCCGCCGGAATGGCGCGCACGAATGGTTTCCAGACTTCAAGCACAAGTTTTATTAAATACACAATACTACCGCGCCGAGCACGCTTGACCTTTCGATAAGCTTGCTGGATGATCGCCGCACCTGAACATGACGGAGACGATTGATATGAAACGAATGATGCTGGCCATCGCCCTGGCCGCGGGCATGCTGGGTACGGCGCAGGCGGACGAGGCCCTCAAGGCGGCCATCGGCAGCAGCGCGCGCGCCCCGGCCAATGCGGCGCGCGACAGCGCCCGCCACCCTTACGAAACGCTGACCTTTTTCGGCATCAAGCCGACCATGACGGTGGTCGAACTGGCGCCGGGTGGCGGCTGGTACACCGAAATCCTGGCGCCCTACCTGCGCGAGAAGGGCAAGCTGATCGCCGCCGGCTATTCGGCCACTTCGCCCGATGAAGGCGCGCGCGGCTACGCCGCCAGTTTCCAGAAGAAGCTGGCCTCCAATCCGGCCCTGTTCGACAAGGTGCAGACGGGCGTATTCGAGCCGCCGCGCGAGTACAGCTTCGCCAAGCCGGGCAGCGCCGACATGGTGCTCACCTTCCGCAACATCCACAACTGGACCGGCGCCGGCGACGACAAGCTCAAGGAAGCCTTTGCGCAGGTGTTCAAGGCCCTCAAACCGGGCGGCGTGTTCGGCGTGGTCGATCACCGTCTGCCGGCGGCCAAACCGGCCGGCGCCACCGACGGCTATCTGCACGAAGCGTATGTGATCAGGATGGTCGAAAGCGCGGGCTTCAAGCTGGCCGGCAAATCGGAGGTCAACGCCAATCCGAAGGACACCGCCGATCACGCCAAGGGCGTGTGGGCGCTGCCGCCGGTATTGGCCAACAAGGATGTGGACCGCGCCAAATACATGGCCATCGGCGAGAGCGACCGCATGACGCTCAAGTTCGTCAAGCCCTGATGTGAAGGCGGCCCGGCGGCGTGTATAGTGCAGGGTCGGCGCAGCGCGCGCCGTTTCCCCTGCCGAGACCATGACACTACTTCGCATCGCCGGCGCCATCGTGCTGGCCATGGCCAGCGCGTGTGCGCTGGCCAACGACCCGCCGGTCGCCGCTGCACCGGCTTCCGCCGTCAACGCCGACGTCGAAAACGCCGTCGTCAAGATCTTCAGTACCCTGCGCCGACCCGACCCGTACAAGCCCTGGACCAAGTCCACGCCGCACGACGTGACCGGTTCCGGCGTGGTCCTTTCGGGTAACCGCATCCTGACCAACGCCCATGTGGTGCGCTACGCCAGCCAGGTGGAGGTGCAGGCCAGCCAGAGCGGCGACAAACTGTCGGCCACCGTGGTCGCCATCGCCCCCGGCATCGACCTGGCATTACTCAAGCTCGACGACGAATCGTTCTTCAACACCCATGCCGCGGCCCAGCGCACCAGCGCCATGCCGGCGGTGCGCGAGCAGGTGTTCGCGTACGGCTATCCGACCGGCGGCAGTTCGCTGTCGATCACCAAGGGCATCGTCTCGCGCATCGAATTCGTCCCTTACACCTACCCGACCTGGGGGCTGCGCATCCAGATCGACGCGGCCATCAACTCGGGTAACAGCGGCGGCCCGGTCATGGCCGGCGACAAAATGATCGGCCTGGCGTTCTCCCGCGTGGCCGATGCCCAGAACATCGGCTACATCATCCCCAACGAGGAAATCGACCTGTTCCTGCGCGACGTGGCCGACGGCCGCTACGACGGCAAGCCGGCCATGCAGGACGAAATCCAGACGCTGGAAAATCCCGCGCTGCGCGAGTACCTCAAGCTGCCGGCAGGCGTGACCGGCGGCGTGGTGCGCAAGCCGGCCTTCACCGATGCCAGCTATCCGCTGCGCGAGTGGGACGTCATCACCCGCATCGGCGATGTGGCGATCGACAACCAGGCCATGGTCAAGGCCGGCCCCGGCCTGAACCTGCGCTTCCAGGCGCTGGTGCAGCGGCTGGCCAAGGATGGCAAGGTGCCGCTGACGATCGTCCGCGACGGCAAGTCCATGACGGTGCAGGTGCCGGTGGTGGGCCATCGCAAGCCGCTCATTGCGCCGCTGGACGAGCGCTATCCGTCGTATCTGATCTACGGCCCGTTCGTGTTCTCGCGCGCGACCGCGGAATTCGCCTCCTTCATGAGCTCCAATGTCCAGCTGTTCAACGCGCTTGCAGGTCTGGGCCATCCGCTGGCGACCGAGCGGGCTACCTTCGCCACGCCGGAACGCGAAGAACTGGTGGTGATCAGCTCGCCCTTCTTCCCGCACAAGAGCGTGAGCGGCTACAGCGGCCGTGCCGGCTCGGTGGTGGAGTCGGTCAACGGCGTCAAGGTGCGCAGCCTGGCCCACCTGGTCACCATGCTGCGCGACTCGAAGGACGAGCTGCTGGTATTTCGCTTCGAGCAGTACGGCGCCGAGAACATCGTGGTGCGCCGCAAGGACATGCTGGAGGCGACCGATGGCATCCTGAACGACAACGGCATCCGCGCCCAGGCATCGCAGGACATGCTCGACATCTGGCAACGCAAATAAGCCGCTCACCGCTTTCGCGAGAACGACTGGCGTACTGGCGACGAGGTACACCTCATCGCCTTCATGGCTTGGCCATTTCCTTGTCGACGCTGGCCTGGGTGGCCGGGTGATAGCGTTCGCGCGCGCGCCGGTACACGTCTTCGGCCCATGCGCGGTCTTCCGGTTGCTTGCGCAGCGCCGCGTACAGCGGCACGACGAACTTCTGCCGGCCCACGCTCATCAGGAATGCTTCCAGCGGGGCGCGCACGTCCCGATAGCCGCCATCGACCGCGGCGCGGAAAAAGCGGAACGCGACTTCATTATTGGCGGTCTTGGCCAGCCCGAAGGCGTCGTCGAGCTCCTTGAGCTGCGCGGGGCCGGCCTTGCCGTCGATGTCGTTCAGGAATTTCATCCATTCGGCGGCGCTCCACTTGGGCGCGTTCAGGCGCGCGGTCGGCAGCGTGCCGGCCATCCAGGCGTCGCGCGCCTTGTCGAGTGCCGCCAGGCGCGGCGACACAACCCGGACCGCACTGGCCGGAATGCCGGGGCCGTACAGCCACTCGTTCAATTCCGCTTCGCTGATCAGGTTCGGGTGCTGGGCCAGCAGGGTCTTGCGCAGGTAGTCGAGGAACTGGTCGGTGGTCACGCTCCAGAAGGCGTGCTGGTCGAACCAGCCGCGCAGGAAGGGGTCGAACACCGCGCGGCCGGCACGCTGCTCCAGCGTGAACAGCAGCCAGGCGCCCTTGGGGTAGGCCAGGCCCTGGTCGGTGTAGTGTTCGTCGGAGCTGTCGGGGTCGCGCGTGAGCAGCGCCTGCTTGTTGACCGGGATCCCGGACAGCGAGGCCAGCGCTTCTTCCTGCTGCAGCTGCAGGTTCATGATGGCGTGGTCTTTGCCGTAGATGGCTTCGATAATGCGCGTGGTGACGTATTCGGTGAAGCCTTCGTTCAGCCACCAGTGCTTCCACGAGGCGTTGGTCACCAGGTTGCCCGACCAGCTGTGCGCCAGCTCGTGCGCCACCAGGTCGACCAGGCTGCGGTCGCCGGCAATCACGGTCGGGGTCACAAAGGTCAGGCGCGGGTTTTCCATGCCGCCGATGGGGAACGATGGCGGCAGCACCAGCAGGTCGTAGCGCCCCCACCGGTATGGGCCGTACAGCGATTCGGCGGCCTTGATCATTTTTTCGGTGTCGGCGAATTCGTAGGCGGCGGAGGCGATGCGCTTGGGTTCGGCGTACACCGCGCTGCGCGGGCCGAGCCGGCGCGCCTGCAGTTCGCCGATGCCGATGGCCAGCAGGTAGCTGGGGATCGGCTGCGGCATCTTGAAGCGCCAGCCGCCCAGGCCGATGCCGCCGCGGTCGTTATCGGCGCTCATGACCACGCGCAGGTCTTGCGGCGCATCGATGCGCGCGGTGTAGGTGAAGCGTACTGCGGGCGTGTCCTGCAACGGCACCCAGGAGCGCGCCTCGATGGTTTCGGACTGGCTGAACATGAACGGGCGCTTGCCCGACATGGTCTGCGCCGGCGTAAGCCATTGCAGCGCCGGCGCGGATGGCGAGGTGCGGTACCAGATGCGCACCTTGTCGCTCTGGCGCGCCAGCTTGATGTGCAGGGCCTGGCCCTTCTTCTCGTCGACGCTGTCGAGGGTGAACGGCACGCTGGTCCAGCCGCCGCGCGTGCCGGACGCCTCGACCTTGCTGATGGTCAGCGCGCGCGTGTCCAGATCGAGCGTGCGGGCCGACTTGTCGAGCCAGTCGAGGCTCAGCACGGCGAAGCCGGACAGGGTCTTCTTGTCGAAGTCGGCCTTCAGGTCGAGGTGCAGCGCGCGCGTCCTGACCTGGTCGTAACGGGCGTAGCTGAGCGGGTCGAGCGCGAACGCGGCTGCGCTCCACAAGGTAAATACGGCGCAAAAGGCGGCGCGCACGATGGTCGGTCGATTCATACGTTCTTTCCAATGGATGGCACGTCGGGCGCACGCAGAATAGCATTTTTGGGCAAACGGCGCGGTCGCGCTGGCGCGCCTCTGCTATCATCCGGCACCATGTTCGACTGACTGTTATGGACGCTTTCCTCGTTTCCACCGGCATCGTGGCGCTCGCCGAAATCGGCGACAAGACCCAGTTGCTGGCCTTTCTGCTGGCGGCGCGCTTTCGCCGTCCGGTGCCGATCGTGCTCGGCATTCTGGCCGCCACCATCGCCAATCACGCGTTCGCCGCCGCCGTCGGCACGTGGATCTCCAGCGTGATGGGCGCGCAAACGATGCGCTGGGTGCTCGGCATTTCCTTCCTCGGCATGGCGGCGTGGACCCTGGTGCCGGACAAGCTCGACGAGGACGATACCAGACTGGCCGACCGCGGCGTGTTACTCACCACCCTGCTGGCATTTTTTTTCGCCGAGATGGGCGACAAGACCCAGGTGGCCACCATGGCGCTGGCGGCGCGCTACGCGTCGATCACTGCGGTGGTTGCCGGCACTACCGCCGGCATGCTGCTGGCCAACGTGCCGGCCGTGTACTTCGGCGAGCGAATTGCCAACCGGATTCCGCTCAAGCTGGTGCACGGCATCGCCGCGGCCCTGTTCGCCGCGCTGGGCGCGGCCACCCTGCTCGGCGCCGGCGCGCGTTTCGGTTTCTAGGGAACGCTCAGGGCCACATCGTCGATCAGGAACGATGTCTGCGCCTGAACGCCTTCCACGCCTTCGAAATGAATGCGCACGGTCTGGCCCTTGTAGGCCGACAGGTCGAAACTCTTCTGCGCGTAGCTGTCCGACCTGTTCAGGTTCGAATAGGTCGCCAGCGTCCTGAGCACGGCGCCGCCGCTGCCGCGTACCTGCACCTTGAGCGTGTCGAACGCTCCCGTCGTGGTGGTCTCGGCCGACACCACGCGCAGCCAGAACGACAGGGTGGTGGCGGCGGCGTTGGCGGGGATGGTAACGCTCTGATCGATCCAGTCGGTATGGGTGCTGCCGTAACCGTTCAGCCAGGCCTTCCAGCTGCCCGTATGCGCCGGATAGGTGCTGCCGGAGCCGATCACGCCGGCGCTCGCGCTCCATGAAGCGGTGCCCGATTCGAAGCCGCCGTTCTGCACCAGGTCCCGGGTTCCCGGGCTGACCGCATTGTTCACGCTGAAAGCCACCGGCACCGATTCCCCGGCATTGCCAGCCGCGTCGTAGGCGCGCGCCAACAGCGTGTGGCCGCCGTTGGCCAGGCTGGCCGAATCGATGGTGGCGCTGTACGGCGCGGCTGTGCCGCTGGCCTTGAGGGCGCCGTCGATATAGAACTCCACCAGGGTCACGCCCACGTCGTCGCTGGCATTGGCCGACAGCGTGATGATGCCGCCGCTGACGGCGACGCCGGCGGCCACGCTGGGCTTGACGGTATCGCTGGAGCCGGCCTGCGTCTGCGTCACCCACACCGGCGCCGACCACAGTACATTGCCGTCGTTCTGGGTCAGCTTGGCGTAGTAAAAGTGCTCGCCGATGCCGGGGGTGACGGTGGCGGTGGGAGCCTGTGCCAGCACGCTGACGGTGCCGTTCCGCCCCGGCACACCTTCGACGATCGCCACGCTGGCGGCGGTCTTGCCGGCGCTGTTGCTGAAGTTGGCCGCCAGGGTCAGCGGCCCGCTGTTGCTGATGCGCTCGCCCATCAGGTGGCCGTTGGCGGTGAAGATCAGCTGCGAATGCTTGTCCATCGTGGCGTACACGCGGCGCGCGCGCAGCGCGTCGATGAAACTGGCCTGCGTCAGCGGTGTGCCGTTCGGAATCAACACGGCGGTGCGGTTGGTGTACGAGGCGCCCCAGTTGGCGCAGTGATTGTCCTGATCCGTCGAGAAAGCCACGTGGAAGCCGGCTTCCAGCGCCTTGTTGCAGGCGCCTTCGTAGCTGGAACGGCTGGTTTCGGTTTCCGTGGTGTTGACCGAGAACGCCTTGGTGTTGAGCACTTCGCACAGCGCCATGGCCTGGTCGCCGTCCGCCGTGTAGCCGAGCGGCACGCTGTTGACCAGGAACTGGGCGCTGGCCGAGGGATGGTTGAACTGGCCGATCCAGCCGCGCTGGCGCATCAGCGTGTAGAGCGCGGCGTAATCGTTCTTGGGCGTCAGCGTGTCGCCGATCAGTTGCCCCTTGGCATTGAGTTCCCACTCCAGCAATTCGGGTGAGTTGAAGATGTTCAGGTGGCCGCCATTGTTGATGACGCCCCATTCCATGCCGTACAGGGCCAGGAAATTCGGATTGGCGCCGTTGAAGCGGGCGGCGGCGGCCAGGCCGGACTGGTACAGCGCGCGCGCCTTGAGCGGGTCGGCGGCGGTGTTGGTGCCGTCCGAGCCGTCGAACATGTGGTTGTGCTCGGACGCCATCAGGAAGTCGAGGCCGCGCCCCTTGGCGTAGGCGTAGGCTTCGGCCGGTCCCTGCTCGCCGCTCTGCGGGTCCTGGGCGCCGGCGCAGGTGGCCAGCGCGCCGCCGCCGTCGCTGTGGTTGGTCTGGCTGTGCAGGTTGCCGAAG
>CBFGOU010000182.1:0-8353 GCA_965650445.1 uncultured Oxalobacteraceae bacterium
GCCGCCGTCCACGCTGAATCCCTGTTGGGCCCGGCTCATTTGCCGTATGATTCTCACCATCATTTCCAAGTGCGAAACATTCATGAGCCCAGCCCCGCCCAGTCTTGCCGAAGTCGTGCAAGCCTTCGTCAGCAACACCCCGGGGCTGGTGTATCAGTTCGTGCTGCGCGACGACGGCACGGTGGCGTTTCCCTATCTCAGCGAAGGCTGCGCCGCCCTGCTGGGCCTGTCCGCCGCCGAGCTGCATGCCGCGCCACAACGCTTTCTCGACTTGATCGTCGAGGAAGACCGCCAGCGCTACCTGGACACGATGCGCGACTCGGCGCGCGACATGGCCACCTGGAACTGGGAAGGCAAGATCACCATCGCCGAGTGGAACGACATCAAGTGGATCAATTTGCGCTCGACCCCGCGCGCCATCGCCGGCGGCGTCCAGTGGGAGGGCATCATGACCAATATCACCGCCAGCAAACTCGAGCAGCAGGAAGTGCTGCGCTCGCGCGCCCGCCTGGCCGAGCTGACCGCGCACATCGAAAACGTCAAGGAACAGGAACGCACCCGCATCGCGCGCGAAATCCACGATGACCTGGGCGGCAATCTGACTGCCATCAAAATGGCGCTGGCCATGCTGGTCAAGCGCCTGCCGCCGGACCAGCCCCAGCTGGCCGACAAGGCCGCCTATGTCGACGCGCTGGTCGACCGCAGTATCGAATCGGTGCACCGCATCTCGCTCGACCTGCGGCCCTCCATGCTCGACCTGGGCATCGTGCCGGCGCTGGAATGGCAGGCGCGCGAATTCGAAAAACAGATGGGCATCGCCTGCAGCTTTACCTGCGACGACACCGACATCGACCTGCCCGGCGACCATGCCACCGCACTGTTCCGCATCTTTCAGGAAGCGCTGACCAATATCGCCAAGCATGCCAAGGCCAGCCGTGTGGCGGTGCGCCTGCAACGCCGCGGTGGCCAGCTGCGCCTGTCGATCGCCGACAACGGCGGCGGCATCGCGCCGGGCGACCGCCGCAAGCCGCAATCGTTCGGCCTGCGCGGCATGAGCGAACGCGCCGCCGCGCTGGGCGGAACCATGAGCTTATCGCCCGCCGAGGGAGGTGGCACGATCGTGACCATCGACATCAAGCTGCAACGCCAACCACAAGAACAATGACCGAAAAAGCTACCATCCGCGTTTTTATTGCCGACGACCACGCCATTGTGCGCGAAGGCCTGAAGCAGATTCTGGGCGATTCGCCCGACATCATCGTCGCGGGCGAGGCCGAGACCGGCGTCGACGCCATCAAGCTGTTCCGCAAGTCCAAATGCCACGTCATGCTGCTCGACATTTCCCTGCCCGACAAGAGCGGCATCGAAGTGCTCAAGCAGGTCAAGAAGGAGCGCCCGGAAACGGCCGTGCTGATGCTGTCCATGCACCGCGAAGACCAGTACGCGATCCGCTCGCTCAAGGCCGGCGCGGCCGGCTATATGACCAAGCAGAGTGCGCCCAAGGAACTGGTGACGGCCATTCGCCAGGTAGCGGCCGGACAAAAATACGTCAGCGCCGCGCTGGCCCAGGAACTGGCCGCCGCCGTCGGCGAAAACCACGAAGCGGCCCTGCACGACACCCTGTCGGACCGGGAATACCAGACCCTGACCATGATCGCCTCCGGCAAGACCGTCTCCGACATCGCGCGCGAACTGTCGCTGTCGGTCAAGACCATCAGCGAATACCGCGCCCGCCTGCTGGCCAAAATGAAGCTGAAAAACAGTGCCGAACTGACCCACTACGCGATCAAGAATCAGCTGATTGAATAGCACCATTTAATGCCGAAAAGTAAGATGCTTTTTCGGCCCTAATCCGCCCATGGCAGAAAACAAATCCGATTATCATTCGTATAATCAAGCGACTACCGAGGCATTTGTTTAAGCATGGCTACCCCACCCGTCACTCCGTCCGGTCAGAATCCCGCCGATATTGCACGCGAAGCATTTCGGCGCCTGGCTGCGCGCCGCGTCGCACCGACCCCGTCGGCCTATCGGGACATCTACAATGAAATCGCCGGCATCACCGAACCGGCCGAGCCGGCTGCGCCGGCCGATGATGGCGCCGAAAACGTGCTGAGCGGCTTCGCCACGCGCCTGGCCGACACCCCGGGCGACCTGGCCGATTTCGGCCGCCGCTTCAACCGCGCCGTCAAAACGCGCGACTGGGACGGCTATGCGCGCAGTCTGTCGCAGCTGGTGGAAAAGCATTTCCGCAAAACGCCGTCGGCTGGCGGGATCGAACTGGCCATGCTGAGCGAAGGCGCCGAATCGAAGCAATTGCGCGACCTGCTCAGCCGCACCCTGACGTTTGCGGTCGCTTCGCTCCTGTCCGGCTCGCCGGCGCTGGTGACCGAAGCCGAATCGCTGGGCGCGGCCGTCAAGAGCGCCCACACCGAAGACGCGCTCAACGAGATCGCCCTGCGCCTGAAACAGCTGTGCTATCAGATCGAAATCAAGAGCGGCGACGTGGCCGAGCAGCAGGAATTGCTGCTGCGCCTATTTAAACTGCTGCTGGAAAACGTCAGCGAATTGCTCGACGACGACAGCTGGCTGCGCGGCCAGATCGACGCCGTGCAAGACCTGATTGCCGGCCCGCTCGACCAGCGCGCGCTGGAAGACGCTACCCGCAGCCTGAAGGAAGTCATTTACAAGCAGAGCCAGCTCAAGCACAGCCTGTCGGACGTCAAGCTGACGGTCAAGAACATGATGATGACCTTCATCGACCGTCTCAGTTCGGTTGCCACCACCACCGGCGACTTCCACGAGAAAATCGGCGGCTTTTCGGAAAAAATCAGCCACGCCCAGAACATCATCGAGCTCAACGCCATCCTCGACGACGTGCTGCGCGAAACCCGCATCGTGCAGACCGAAGCGCTCAAGTCGCGCGACCGCATGATCCTGGCGCGCCAGGAAGTGCAGGAAGCCGAGCAGCGCATCCACGCGCTCGAAGCCAAGCTGCAGCATATGAGCGAGCTGGTGCGCGAAGACCAGCTCACCGGCAGCCTGAACCGGCGCGGCCTGGACGATGTGTTCGAGCGCGAAACCGCCCGCTCCGACCGGCGCGGCACGCCCCTGTGCATCGCCATCCTCGACCTGGACGACTTCAAGCGCCTCAACGACACCCACGGCCACCTGGCCGGGGACGCCGCGCTCAAGCACCTGGTCAAGATCGTCAAGGACACGCTGCGCTCGATGGACGTGATCGCCCGCTTCGGCGGCGAGGAATTCGTCATCCTGCTGCCGGAAACCGCGGTGGAAGCGGCATTCCAGACCATGACCCGGCTGCAGCGCGAACTGACCAAGCACTTTTTCATGCATGAGAACGAAAAACTCCTGATCACCTTCTCGGCCGGGGTGGCGCTGCGCGTGCCCAACGAAGAACAGGCCAGCCTGATCGGACGCGCCGACAAGGCCATGTACCAGGCCAAGCAAAGCGGCAAGAACCGCGTCGTCATCGCCGAGTAGTCAACCATCCTCGTCAGTTCTATGTTCAAGGTCCCGGACGGCGCGCGACATCGCCGGCCGTGATCTCATGCAACGTCCCCATGCGTCTTGATCGATGATCGCGACATTGACGCATACTCGCTTATTGCTGGTAACTTGCCCCCGCGCTATAGTTTCCTAGTTGCACTATAATTTGCAATTTCAATCATGAAAAGTGTATTTTAGAAACCCCCCCACCATTCTGCACGCTGGCTGGCAATGCCGCCGGTTTTGCAAGGCGGAACCTTCGCACTGAATTCTCGACAACATAGGTAACAGGCGGCTGTTCTAACCCTCTTCGCATAGAAAACATGAAATTAAACTCCATTGCTGCACTCTTCGCACTGACTTTGGCAGCCGCCTCCGCACACGCCAACGTATTCTCGTTCACAGGCTCGTTCGCCAACGACAACGACGTTCAAAAGATCAACTTCACCGTGAGTTCCTGGTGGCCGACCATCGGTATTCGCAGCTGGTCCTATGCCGGCGGCGTCAACGCCGGCGGTGACACCATCGCCCGTGGCGGTTTCGACCCGATCCTGGCCGTGTTCGACTCGAACGGCACGGCCGTGAGCTACAACGACGATGGCGGCTGCTCCA
The DNA here is from genome assembly GCA_965650445.1 of uncultured Oxalobacteraceae bacterium. Classification (GTDB taxonomy): domain Bacteria; phylum Pseudomonadota; class Gammaproteobacteria; order Burkholderiales; family Burkholderiaceae_D; genus Telluria_A. The sequence continues at coordinate 4,123 of CBFGOU010000182.1, forward strand.
TGGTGGCCGCAGACGCCGTGACCGGAAAGTGCTGGGACACGTACATGCTGACGGCCATGGGGCCGGGCACCTACACGGTTGCGATCTCCCAGTACGACAATTATGCGATCGGCAACTTGGCCGATGGCTTCACTTTCGACGGTGTGTCCAACCAGAATTTCCGCAACGGCTTCATCGATGACACGGGCGACCACCGCACGTCCTTCTGGGCGCTGGACATCCTGAACGTGAGCGATGCAGTACTGCCGCCAGCGGTCGGCGTACCTGAGCCTGCATCGCTGCTGCTGCTCGGCTTGGGCATCGCAGGGATCGCCGCCGCGCGCCGCCGCAAGCCGGTTTGATCGACCGCCCCCCACCGTCGTCCCCGCGGCCCCCAGTTTCTTGCAAAACTGGCAGAGAAACGTCACCCGTGCGGCGTTTCCATCCCCCGAATTGAGGGCGAAAAATATTTTTTTTCACCCTCAAGTTCCGCCCGACCCGGTCGTTTAAGCGGGACCGGGATGGGACGCTTGAGTGCGCGCACTGAAAATAAATTCTGTTTTTCTCCATCAACTTTTTCAAACACGCTCCGTTACCTGATTCAACTGCGGTTTGATTGTCACGGAACAGCGTGACAGACCAAGGTGAACTGTGGCACATCGCCCGCCCCGAAATACCAGTTTGGAGAAACAACATGGCCGCAAATATCAATACCAACATCGCTTCCCTTAACTCGCAGCGTAACCTGAACCAGTCGCAAAGCGCCTTGGCAACGTCGATGCAGCGCCTGTCGTCCGGCCTGCGCATCAACAGCGCAAAAGACGATGCTGCCGGTCTGGCGATTTCCGAGCGTTTCACCTCGCAAATCCGCGGTAACAATCAAGCGGCCCGTAACGCCAATGACGGTATCTCGCTGGCCCAGACGGCTGAGGGCGGCTTGAGCACTGCAGGCGACCTGCTGCAACGTGTCCGCGAACTGGCTGTGCAGTCCGCCAACGGCAGCAACTCCGACAGCGACCGCAAATCGATCAACAACGAAGTCACCGCCCTGACCCAGGAACTCGACCGCGTCGCCAACACCACTCAGTTCAACGGCCAGAACGTTCTGGACGGCAGCATGACCTCGACCCAGTTCCAGGTCGGCGCCAACGCCAACCAGACCATCAATATCGGCGTGGCCAGCGCCCGTTCTTCGGACATCGGCAACAACACCTTGGAAGGCGGCACCGCTGCTACGCCAATCAACGCCACGTCGATCAGCCAGGCATCAACTACCACCGCCAACCTGGTAACCGCCCAGGTCCTGCAGATCAGCTCGGGTGCGGGCATCACCACCAACGTCTCGGTTGGCGATGGCGACTCGGCCAAGAAAATTGCCGCCAACGTCAACGCCCAGAGCGGCACCAGCGGCGTGCAAGCTCAGGCATCGACCAAGGCCACCATTTCCGGCATCGTCGACGGTGCAGTGCAGTTCACCCTGCGCGGGTCGAACTCGGTGGCCAACAACGCTAACTCACAGCCAGTGACGATCTCGGCATCGGTAGTGGGCGGCGATCTGTCGGCCCTGGCCCAAGCAGTCAACGCCCAGAGCAACACCACCGGCGTGACCGCCAGCATCAAGCTGACCTCGGCCGGCACCAAGGAACTGGAACTTTCCGAGAGCGCTGGTAACGACATCCAGATCGCGACGACCGCAGCTGACGTCGGCCTCTCGGGCGGCGCCGGTAACGTTTCGCCCGCCGCACAACTGCGCGGCGCCGACACTGTGGCGGCGATCGGCGCCACTGCTGCCACTCAAGGTACTGGCGTGGACATTAGTACAACTGGCGTGACCGTCGGCGGTTCGGTATCGTTCTCGTCCGACAGCGGCTTCTCGATCGCCGGCACCCCAGCAGGCACCACCGCTGCGGGCACCGCCGGCAGCGACTCGACCGTTCTGGGTACCGGCACCAGCGTCGGCAGCAAACTGAACAGCGTTGCTTCCATCGACGTGAGCACCGTTGACGGCGCCAACAAGGCCCTGCTGACCATCGATGCCGCGCTGACCTCGATCAACAGCAACCGCGCTTCGCTGGGTGCGATCCAGAACCGTTTCGCTTCGACCATCTCGAACCTGCAAACGACCACGGAAAACCTGTCGGCTTCCCGTAGCCGCATTCAGGACACCGACTTTGCCGCAGAAACCGCGAACATGACCCGCGGCCAGATCCTGCAACAGGCCGGTACCGCGATCTTGGCCCAGGCTAACTCGCTGCCGAACGGCGTGCTGGCCCTGCTGCGCGGTTAATCCGGCATGAAGTAACGGACCAGAAAAGGATCAGCAACGGTCCTTTTTTGATCGATCCCCGGCCGGAGAAATCCGCCGGGGAATTTTTGTTAAGGAAGCATCATGTCTATCTCACCGATCGGCCAGCCCGCCAAAGGCCCGGAACGCACGCCCGGCACCGACGCCGTCGCGCAACCGGCCTCGCGCGCCCCCAGCGCCCCCGTGGACAGCCCCAAGGCCGTCCAGCAAGCCGCCGCCGTACCGAGCCGCAAGGAACTCGATGACGCCGTCTCCCATATCAACAAGTCGTTGCAAACCCTGTCCCAGGACCTGGTGTTCTCGGTCGACGAAGACAGCAAGCGCACCATCGTCAAGGTGGTCGACCAGAAGACCAAGGAAGTGATCCGCCAGATGCCATCCCCGGAAGCGCTGGAAATCGCCAAGGCCCTCGACAAGGTCACCGGCCTGTTGATCAAGCAGACTGCGTAAATACACCCACTTCACCAGTCGTCATTTGTTGTTAATTCGTCGTCAATATCCCGGCTGCCCACTGGCAGCGTGACGGCGCTCGCCCCTTCTGCCGCTGTTCGCTTCCCCCCCCAGTTCGCGCCGCGCGCGCCCGCCGTCACAGGCGATTCAGAAATAGCCGGTAAAACACCCCTCTCAAGTACCGTTCGAAGGTGCCGATAAGCTTGTATAGTGTATTTTTCGTTGGAGGTTACCGTGGGCATTTCCACTCCGGGTCTTGGTTCCGGCCTAGACGTCGACGCGATCGTCACCAAGCTGATGCAAGTCGAGTCGCAGCCGCTGGCGGTGCTCGACAAGCGCAGCCAGAGCTATGAGGCCAAGGTCAGCGCGCTGGGCGCGCTGTCGGGCGCCGTCGGCACCTTCCAGGGCAGCATGGCGGGCCTGTCCTCGCTGTCGGGCTTTAACCAGACCACCGCCACCTCGGCCGATACCACCGTCATGGTCGGCAATGCCACCAGCGCGGCCACTGCCGGCATCTACGACGTGAACGTGACCCAGCTGGCCCAGGCGCAGACGCTGGCCACCAAGGGCGTGGTCAGCGCCACGGCCGCCGTCGGCCTTGGCAATCCGACCACCCTGACCTTCCAGCTCGGCACCGTCACCGGCGGCAGTTTCGGCCTGGCCGGTACCGGGCTGTCGGTCGGCGTGCAGGCCAGCGGCATCAGCAACGGTGCGCTGTCGATCAACGGCACCACCATCAGCACCGACGCCACCACCAAGAGTGCCAAGGCGCTGGCCGACGCCATCAATAAGCAAATTACCACCACCGGCGTGTCGGCCACCGCCGCCCCTACCGCCAGCAGCGCCACCCTGTTCGGCGCGCTTGGGGCCAGCACCTTCGGCGCGGTCGACACCAGCGCCGGCACGTACGCCTTGTCGGTCAACGGCATCGAGATCGCCAGCCAGGGCACGGGTCCGGGCGCGCTCGACGCCGCCGGCCTGGACGCCATCCTGGGTGGCAGCAACAGCGTCACCGCCGCCCTGACCGCCGCCAACATCACCGTCACCGGCAGCGCCGCCACCGGCGACCTGGTGTTTACCGCCGCCGACGGCAGCAACCTGTCGATCACCGAAACCGTCACCGGCACCGTCAACGGCGGCATCGGCAAGGACAGCGCCACCGCCAACAACGGCTCGGGCGTCACCGTGACCGGCGGCGTGACCCTGAGCTCGGCGAACGCCAGCCCGATCACCATCGCCGGCACCAACCCGGCCCTGGCCGGGTTTACCGCCGGCACCGGCGGCGCCTACGAGGGCACGGGCTTTGTGCAGGACAACGTCCGCCTCAGCGGCACCGTAAAGATCGATAGCACCAACAACAGCCTGCAAGGCATCCGCGACGCCATCAACAAGGCCAACATCGGCCTCACCGCCACCATCGTCTCGGACGGCAGCGCCACCCCGAACCACCTGATCCTGACCTCGACCAAGACCGGCGCCACCTCCAGCATGAAGGTC
>CBFGOU010000183.1:0-8351 GCA_965650445.1 uncultured Oxalobacteraceae bacterium
GCCTGGGGGAGTTTGACCTGGCCAAAGGTGGGGGAATTTAACCTGGCCAACGGGGAGGCAAAGCCAGGATTGAAGACAATGATCCCGAAAGAAAGATTAACCAAACGATCAAGCCGATTCTGCGGCGCATGGGAGTGTTCCGGTAAACGGTAGATGCGGCTCAAGAGCCGCGTCGATTTTTTTATTCGGTCGCTACGCCGACAATGTGGACTTCTTCAACACGATAAGGAGTTACACAAACATGAACGGACAACCCAATAGCCTGCCAACAACCGGCTACATTCGCCTTTCGGGCGTATTGACCGCATTCCCAGTCAGCAAATCCACCTGGTGGGCTGGCGTAAAATCTGGCCGTTACCCTGCGGGTCACAAGCTGTCGCAGCGCGTTACTGCATGGCGCGTCGAGGATATCCGCGCACTGATCGCAGAGGTGGCGGCATGAGAACCAATCCAATCTGGCACCCGATCATCGGCAGCGGCTACTACCCAATCAACGACGAAGAACTGGAGATCGAACTCGCTGGCGCTGAGATCGTCGAGTCCAACGCAATGTTTGGAACGTTCACGCTGATTGTCGGCTACCGCAACAAAGCTTTTTCTGCTGATGGCGAGACTGCGCAACCATTCCTGTGCATCCAGAATCATGCAGCCGGGCTGCCTCACCTGTTCACGTCGAAGGATTAAGCATGGATCAAACTATCTCCCTTGATGCTGACATGGCCGACCTGTTGCAGGCACACGCTGAGTTGACGGGCCTCTCGCCTAGCGAATTGATCAGCCGCCTGTTGAGCGCCCATTTGCCTGGACTGCACGAATTGCTGGCGCTGGTTAGCGCCCACCCGGAAGTCCGTGAACAGGCCGCGAACCTCTTGCAGAGTTTCGGCCCGGAGTCCTTGGCCGACGGAATCAAGTGCATCGCACCAGCAGGTTACGAAATGCTGAGCGAGCAGTTTGCGCGGCAAGTGGCGCAGTTCATTGCTCCATCACAGGCTGCACGTTGATGATCCCACGAAGCCCCGCAACGGATACCGTTCAGGGCTTCGCTCCTCTCGCATCGCTGCTGTGCCAGGTCGCGCCTGAAAAGCTCATCCAGGCACAGCGGCGACTGGAACGGGTAGGGCGCGAAGACTTGATTGGCAGATTCCGTGAAGCCTTCGCCAACGACAAGCGGCTGGTCGCACACATCATGTCTGTCGAGTTGACATGGCGCGGCGTGCCGCCGTGCTTTCGACACGCGTGCTTGGCATGGGATGGTGCCAGCGTCAGCCAGCGGTATGACCTGCTTATGGCAGATCTAGCCTGGCTGCGAAGGTGGCACTCGGATCACGCGAAGGTCGTCAGATATCGGCGATGCAGAGTTCTGCTCGCAGGCAGCGACACGCAGTTTCATAGGGAGGCCGAGTATGCCTATTGGGGTGGGCGACGCCCTGCCTGGAAGCTGGTTGGCTCGCTGAGCCTGACGGAATACCAGCAGTGGGACTGTGCGTGGCTTCGCTCGACTCCAATTAGGAAGAGGACGGCACTGATCGAAACTGCCAGCAACGGGGTTCTGGAGGCGTTGCGGGCCGACCTGCAAGCCACGCGGCGCACCGTTGCCTTTGGTGAGCTGGAAGCCGACGCTGCATTGCGACGCCGCCATGCTCTGTGGCGCTGCGAGCGCATTGTCGGAGAGAACAGCCCATCCGCAATTGCGGCTCGCTATACCCAACTGACCGGCGATCCGATCACCCGTCAATTGGCTGCAAAGCACCTTGAGAAAATGCGGACGGCGCTTGTGAGATCGAAGCTGACTTGATGAGCTAGGAACGAGGTGACGTATGGTCTTTTGGGGAATGAAATTCCCCATTATTTCCGTCACCCATCCATCGACCGGCAACGCCCCGCAAACTGTCGAAATCAGGGGGTGACGGAAAGAGATGAGTTGGGATGTCATTTCTGAAAAACCCCGTCACCGGTCAGCCTTACATCTGCTGTCACCCTTCAACCGGTGAGAACTGGCGCGCAAGAGACGCGCAATCATTCCACCGCCAAAGTGACAAACCCTCATCGGCGCTGGGTTTATGGGAGCCGCTACTTATAGAGGAACAATTTATGCGCCAAATAACACTTAAACAGCTCGCTGACATCTTGGAAGTTATGACCATCACTCAGTCCATCGACGACGGTTTTGCCATTACCCACCACGGGCGTGTCGAAGGACAGCCGACAATCGCTATCTCGACATGGGGTGGCGATGGTGGCTGTTACATTATTCAGTGACCTTGCAGCTAAATGGCGGTGATTAGGCCGTGCCGAGCCTGCCCCGCTTAACCTGCTCTTCTGGTCACAGCGACTTGAGACAAGAGACCGAGATACCGCTTCAGCGGTGGGCATTGAGTTGCCTGCCCAATTTGACTGAGTTGCGCATTGAACTGGCCACGCATCCAGCAGCCAAGCAGGTGGCCGGTTCGCGAGGGCTTAAGATCGAATTGGAGATAAGCCAAATCCGGTCGTCCAAGCTCAATAGCCCTGGCTTCGAGCAGGTCGTAAAGGCGTATTTTTGCCTGCTCCAGGCCTTCCTGTAGCGCAAATTCAAGATTAATTGTGCCTAGATCAGGCGGGATGGGCGATGACGAAAATGTCACCGCGCCGGAATTCATTGCTTCAAGCGGGCGCTTGGTTAAAATAAAATACTCGGAAACAAACTCGTCCGGGTTTCGCTCGTAAGATGCGTTGACGACATAGCTTTCGCCCCATAGTCCGGCAGGAAGCCCACCAATAGAATATACGGCATAAGGTGAGGTCGAATTGCTCATGTATTTCCCTTAATAAAGACGTGTCTGGAGCGTAGCTCCAACATGCATGTCGGATGTCCCCGCCAGCGCGTCGGATTGACGTGAAGACGCTGCGTCGCTAGGGTCAATACTAAGTCCCGCGTTGATCTGACAGAAAATGAATGTCCTAGAAGCATAAGGTTATCACTGAACCCTTACCGTTTGTCAATCCGGAAAATTTCTGGCCGATCCTTATACATTTGTATTCGATTCCCTTATTTGACCTGGATAGCGGCACGCACTTGCTCTACCGTCAGCCAGCGGCGGGTAGAATGAACAACCCGATGGCAATTCGCACAGAGTAAAGCGAGGTCTTCTAATTTGGTTTTATCACCTTCCACAAGCGTATGGACTGGCTTGGTGTGGTGGGCCTCTATGAGGCCTTCCCCCGCACTGCCATACTTTACTGAGAAGTCGAATCCACATGCCTCGCAAGCCAATCTGCCATGCCTTTTCAATGCAGCCTTTTTACACTGATCTACAAGGGAACGGCTCCGCTCCCGAATACGGTGCATGCGCGTAAGAACTCTACCTTCTTCAGCCTCGACGATTTCAGATTCATCGGCGCCGTTAAGCGAACCGGATTGATTTGCCTCCACTGCCAGGTGGATAGCGCGCACGACGTCGCCCAATCGCAACATGTCCCCAGAGAATTCCGTCCAGACCAGCTCTTCATCCTTGTTCCCTCGAGTCAGCCCAACTTTACCATCACTTGTATATTCTGGATCGAAACGACGGAAATTCATCAATTTCATGTAGACGCCGTTGGCATTTCGAAATGTCTCAGTGGAAGGTTTTCCGAGCGCCACGCCCATTCTGTTTAGAAAGTCCGAAAGTTCTGTGACCTCCGCACTGCCTTTTCCAAGAGGTGACAAGCGATGCTGCAAGTAAAGATCGAGCGCTAGTATAAGTTCATCCCGGGACCAGATGGGGTTTCGCGCTAAGGTCGTGGAGTTTTCCTCATTCGGCGTTTTTGGTAGTGACTCGATAGATTCCATTACCCTGCCGGCGGACGTGTCAGATTGCTGGGAAAAGCAATCTGCGATTTCCTGAAGGGTGCATTCCTTGTTTCGATCAAAAGACTTAATCTTATTAATTTCTACTTTCGCGGATAGAATCCTACTCTTGTCAGGCGAAAGCTGGAAAATTTCGCCACTAGAGGCTCCGTCCGTCCAAACAAAAACGCAGCGAACGTCCCCATATTTCTCCCACATTATTGCCACACGACCGACTCGACTGAGAAGTGCTTTCGCACCATCTTTCTCATGAATTGCAGCAGTAAGACTCTGATGCCTAGTATGTTTTCGCCATGATGAACGATCATGCACAGCAACGAAGTTAATCAGGATCTCAGCACTAGGAGGAGCGAATTGGCGGATGTTTGGGAGGCCAAGCGTTCTACGGGAAAACCAAATGGCTCGCTCAGAGAATTCACTGGGATGGTCTAAGACAATTTGCTCATAAGACATTTCTTCTAAGTCCGCATCGACTAATGTCTGGTAACCCTGCGTGGTCTTTTTGCGCGAAACTGCTCGTTCAGCAGCGCCAAGTAAGCCACGATTGCGTAGTTGCTCCAAAGTGCGCCCGGGATATTTGCCTTGCTGGCGCATTATCCCGACATACTCACATACTGCTTGAACGATTTTTTCCTGGGCAGGTGATAGAGAAGTTAGATCTAAGCCTGTCTTTTCCGAGACTAGTGTTCTCGCGATCTTAGAAGCTCGATCAATAAGCGCAACAATTACTTCCTCGGTAAGACGATTTTTCGTGCGCGCATTGGCTTCAAATTGGCGCAATTCGTCCCAACTGACCAGGTTGCGGATTGTTCGTGCGACGTTCTCTTCCATGGTTGAATGCTACTCACTTTCTCGATCCGAAGTATTTTCGCTAGCCTACAGCCCTTTGAATAACTCACCGACGGAGATGCCGAACGCAACCGCTAGCCGCTCGATACCGTCAAGCGATAGGTTCGAGGTGCCGCGTTCGATTCGGCTCATGTAGCTCCGTGCGAACCCGCACGCGTCTGCGAAGTCTTCTTGCGAGACCCCCGCGTCGCGGCGTAGTTGGCGCACCCGTTCGCCCAATGATTTTCTCAGCGTATCCACGCCGACACTGTCGAGCAATGTATACTAAATCACCACGCTCCAATCGTGACATTTTCTTTGACATAAAATTTCAACTAGGAAGCTATGCAACTCAAGACCTTGACGCTATCTACCGCGCTGTCCTTGTCACTTTTCATTCTGTCCGGCTGTGGGAAATCGGCGCAAGAGGTGGAGGCGCAGCAGCGGGCGCTTGATGCCGACGAAGCGGTGGTGTCTTCATGCGTTTTCGACGCAGTTCTCCCCGTAAGTATTTCCTCGATGAGCGCACAGGAGACTTCCCAGATCTGCGAAAAGATGTCCAAGACCTTGGGACGGAAGCCATCGGTAAGACTGCTTAGAAGGCTGTCAAAGGCGGTGTCGTTGTTGCAGCAATCCGGTCGTGAGAGCGATGTATTGGGTAATGCCTATCAATTTATGCGTATCGCTGAATCGAGAGGTCAGTTGGGCAGCGACGACGCCATGATGGCTACGTTCGAAGTGGTGTTTAAGATCGTGAACAGCATGGACGGGCGCGTAACGGCGAGAGATTTGAATATCTACCTGAGCAACCTGGGAAGAGGTGCGAAAACTATCTCTGATGGCGGGCTGATCCACAGCGCTGCCGTGTTGTCGGTGATGAGGCAAGATCAAGGCGGTTGATGGGCAGAACTGGAGTGGCGGTTCGCGACGATGCGCGTGTTGCAAAACGACAACGTGGCAAGGCGAGTAAGGGTTATTTTTCAGATGCCCATCCCGGCACTGGACGGTTAGCGCCGCTGTCCTGCTGGGTAAATTTTATGACGGTATTAGTGACGGTATGTTTCATGATGTAAAGGAGAAAAGCCTGTATCTATGCGGGTTCTAAGGCATGATTCGACTTCCCCTCTCCGCCAGGAACAAAAAAAATGGCCTCCCCTGCGGGAGGCCATTTTTTTTGCTTCCGGACGGAGCGAGGGGGATTCGAAGACGCGCCCCTACGAGGGCGCGGCTCTCCGAATCGGCCGACTGCTGCCCGCCGTGCGGGCAGCGCCGCGCGCCGAGGGCGCGCGTGCAACTTCCAATCACTGCCGCTCTGCGGCAGCGGCGCGCGCAGCGCGCCCGCCCTTGCCTGCTCTCAATATACCTACCCAGTCGAGCTCTTCATGTCAAACCACGCTGGCGGCACCTCAAATGGCAACCTGGCCTGCCTTGCGACGGCGCTGCCCCAACGCAAGCAGTCCGGTAACAAATAGCATCGCGGAGCCTGGTTCGGGGACGTTGGTGATACCTTCGATGACATCGTTCTGGCAAGTTTCACCCCAGTGCAGCGCCACGTCGGCGGCACCGGCCAGCCGGGAGCCGGTCGTATCGAAAGTGAAGGTCAGGGACTTGTTAACATCGACCGCCCAGGTTCCGGTGATGTGCGTATTGATCGCGCTCGCCGACGCGGTATTGACCGCCGTCGCCTGGCCGTTGCGGTAGTAGCACTGGCTGCCGAGGGCGCAGTTCAGGAAGCTTCCCGAATTGAGGATGTTGGCCGTATTCGTTCCCGTGGCCAGATCGTAGAGCGTGAAACTGCCGCCGGTATTACTCCATCGGTTGTCCAGATTGAGCGCGTACGTCCACTTGGTGCCGTTGGCGGCGTTGTCCGCGTTATGGTGGGCGTCGCTGCCGAACGGGTTCCAGGAAGTGCCGAGGAACACGTCGCCATAGCCGATGCCCTGCGTGGCGGCCCACGTGTCGCTGCCCGCGTGGCCGGCAAAGTTGGTATTGATCTTGACGGTGAGCTTGCTGCCGGAACGCGTGATCTCGGCGCTGGCAACGTCATACATCGATTCGCCGATCACATCGCCGTAGCCATGGCCATCGGCGCCCCAATAACCGTTTGCCGTGTTATCGAGAATCAGCCCGGCGTGGGCTGCCGACGTGGCGGCAAACAGAACGGCGGCGCTGAAAAGCGAACGTAGAGTCGGCATATATTCCTTAGTGTCAATTTGATATTCATCAAAGCAATACTTGAACTATGCCAGAACAATTGCAATTAATCAAACTAAAGTTTCCTAATCGCCATATTGATTACGCAAGAAACAACAAATCCATCATCCCCCGGCGTCAATAATTGTCGGCGTAATCACAAACATCAGCTCGCGCTTCACCGACGTCGTCGAGGTGCGCTTGAACAGGTTGCCGACCACGGGAAGGTCGCCCAGCCATGGCGTCTTTTCCTTTTCCTGATTCTGGGTGGAACTCTGAAAGCCCCCCAGCACCAGCGTTTCGCCGCTGCGCAAGGTCACATTGGAGGTGACCTGATTGGTATTGATGGTCGGCCCGACTGCGGAAATGGCGCCCACGCTATCGTCGGTCAGCGCCAGATCCATGGAAATCGTGCCGTCGGGCGATACCAGTGCCGTGACGGCGATGCTCACCTTGGCGTCGATAAATTCGGTGGTCGTCACACCCTGCACGATCGACGGGCGCGAATACGGAATGCGCTGCCCCGACGACAGCACGCCGGGCTTGAAATTGGACAGCACCAGCTTGGGACTGCTGAGCAAGGTGGAATGGCCCGCCTCTTCCAGGGCGCTGATTTCCATGCCGATATTGATCCCGGCGGGCAGCTTATAAAACCCCAGCGCCAGGGTCGATGGCGCGCCCGGGGTCAGCGAATTGGTCGCCGGCAGCGACACCATGTTGGGAAAGGCCGACATGCCGGTGGTCGCCATGGCATTCATGTCGGCACTCGAAGCGGCCACCTGCACCCCGCTCTGCCGTCCCGTGGCCGCATTCATCAGATGCGAGGCGGTGATGCCGAAGCGCGCCCCCAGGCTCTTGCCGAAAAACTCGTCGGCACTGACGATCTTAACCTCGACCAGAACTTGCTTGACCGGCTTGTCGATGCGGCGCACCAGGTTTTCCACCAGCTGATGCTCGGCCTCCGTGCCTTTGACCAGCAAAATATTGCTGCGCGAATCGGCCACCACGCTGGAGGTCTCGCGCGCCAGCAAGGGGGCGTTCGGATCGCCGATCAAGGCCAGCAGGTCGCTCACGCGCAGATGGGTAATCGTGTAGGCCTTGGTCAGGATGCCGTTGGCGGTACTTCCAAGCACCTGGGCAATGTCGTTGCCCCCGGCCGCGATCTGGCTGGCCGGCATGGCCTGGTAGCTCGGCGCGGGACCATTGCCGCCCGCAGCCGGGGGCGCACTCAGCGGCAAAGGCCGGAGCAACTGGCGCAGGCTGGGCGCCTCGCCGGCCGACGCGCTCTTGGGGATCGGTGGAAATTCCGCCTGCGCGACCTGGGCGGCGGAGGCAAGGTGAACGGCCATGAACAGGACTGAACAGGCGGCACGGAACGGCGTGAATGTGACCATGAAAAGGCTCCGGAATCGGTACAGGGACGTGCTCGCTGAACACGTCCCGCGGCGTGCTGCTTATTTCTTGCCGGCGGTGCTGGCGGCGACCGCGCTCATCAAGGTCT
>CBFGOU010000184.1:0-8302 GCA_965650445.1 uncultured Oxalobacteraceae bacterium
GTCGCGCGAACGAACGGCGCCGGCCGCCAGCCGGAGCGGCGAGCGGCGGCGACGACTCGATCGTTGGTGAAGGCGGCGACGACATCCTGGATGGCGGAACCGGCAATGACCGTATCGAAGGTGGTCAGGGCGATGACCTCCTGCTGGGAGGAGAGGGCGACGACAGCCTGCTCGGCGGCGCCGGTCGTGACGTACTGTTTGGCCATGCCGGCAAAGACTCCATGTACGGCGACGAGGGCGATGATTCGCTCTCCGGCGGTGACGGCGACGACGCGATGAGTGGTGGAGCCGGCAACGATGCACTCAGCGGCGGGGCGGACAACGACAGACTATTCGGCGATGAAGGCGACGACCAGTTGGATGGCAACGAGGGCGATGACCAGTTGTTGGGTGGCGATGGCGCCGACAAGCTGCGTGGCGGCACAGGTGACGACGAGCTTGTCGGTGACAGCGGAGATGATCTGCTCGAAGGTGGACAGGGCAATGACAAGCTGTGGGGTGACTCCGGGCGCGACACACTCGACGGCGACGACGGCGACGACAACCTGCAGGGCGGAGCGGGCGGCGACCGGTTGATCGGCGGCGCCGGCGCGGATCACCTTTTCGGAGAAGACGACAACGACCTGCTGCAGGGCGGCGATGGCAACGATACCCTGCAAGGCGGTGCCGGCGATGACACCCTCGAGGGCGGCGCCGGGAACGACTACCTCGCCGGCGATGACTTCCAGGGCAGCGCGCAGGGCAACGATCACCTCAATGGTGGCGCAGGTGCTGACATTCTTGCCGGAGGCGGCGGGAACGACGTTCTCGACGGCGGCGAAGGCAACGACCAACTGGAGGGCGGTGCCGGTAACGACGTGATGATCGGCGGACGCGGCGATGACGTGTTCCTGATCCGCACTGGAGAAGGTCACGACACTGTGGGCGGGCTGGCGGATGCAGGCGCTGGAAACGACATGATCCGCCTTACATCCAACGATACAGATTCCGTCCAGCTAAGCCGCGATGGGGGCAACCTAGTCATCCAGTTGGGTCCCGACCAGTCGGTCACCCTCGAAGGATTCTTCACTGAAAACAGTAATCAGCACCGCGTCGAATTTGCATACGGCTATTCCTATGATCGCGCCGGCATCCTGGCACTCATGGGAATCGGTGGTCCGAACAACGACTACTTGGTTGGTAGGGTCGGCGACGACGAGTTGCTGGGCAATGAAGGTAATGACTATCTGGATGGCCGGGACGGCAACGACCGCCTGATCGGCGGGGAAGGGGATGACACCCTCCTCGGGGGCAGCGGCGACGACCTGCTTGACGGCGGAGACGGCAATGACGACCTTCGCGGCGGTGAGGGGCGCGACATCTATCGCTTCGATGCCGGCAGCGGTCACGACACCATCGAAGACAGAGATGCTAACAGCATCGTCCAGCTCGGGCCCGACATCGAGCTGGACGCGCTGAACGTGGAGCGACAGGGCGACGATGCCGTGTTGACCGTGGTGGGCAACCCGGACTGGTCGCTACGCCTCAGGTCCTACTTCGCGGCCCCGCTGGGCAGTGCGCCGCCCATCCTGCTGCACGACGGACGACAGCTGACACAGCAGACCATGCGCGAGGCGGTCCTGCGCCCCACCGAGGGGGACGACTCCCTGACCGGGTACGAAACCGACGAGATCATCAGCGGCGGCAGCGGCAACGACTATATTTCCGGCCGTGCCGGCGACGACATGCTCGACGGTGGCGAGGGCAATGATTTGCTCTACGGCGATGAAGGCAACGACACGCTGATAGGTGGTGTCGGCGACGACTCGCTCAATGGCGGAGAGGGGCACAACGCGCTGTATGGTGGCGAGGGCGATGACATATTGGACGCCCGCAATGGCAGCGCGCTGATGGACGGCGGCGCCGGCGAGGACACGCTCAGCGGCAGCGAACTGGATGACACTTATGTATTCAGTCGGGGCAACCAGAGCGACTGGGTGCGCTATGGCACCAGAGGTGGCAACGATACCCTCCGGCTGGGACCGGACATCAGTTTGGCCGACCTTGAGTTCGAGCTGGACACCAACATGTTCACCGGCCTTTCGATGACCCTCCGCATCAAGGGTACCGACGATGTGTTCAAAATCTACATCGCGCTTGACGTGACGGACGAATCGGTTGTTGGCACCGGTGAGATAGAGCAGGTCGAATTCGCCGATGGCACCGTAATGAGCGCCGCAGATTTCCACGCATATGCCGTTGCTCATTCGACTTTGAGTGGCACGCCTGATCAGTCAAGGGTGGGAACCGCCGCAGATGAAGTCCTGGTCGGCGACGATGCCGGAGAATGGATCTACGGCATGGGCGGCAACGACCACATCACCGGTGGTGCCGGCGACGATAAGATCCGGGCCGGCCTGGGCGATGACGTGGTGTACGGCGGCGGAGGCGACGACACGCTGCGTGGCGGTACCGGTGCCGACCACCTGCACGGTGGGATTGGCAACGACGCGCTGCTGGGCGGTTACGGTGACGACAGCTTCTACTTCAACGCTGGCGACGGATGGGATACGGTCGCAGACGGGTGGGCGAATGGCTCGCCGTATGACGACCTCGATGGCGGCGGCTTCGACCGCCTGTACTTGGGTGAAGGACTGAGCCCTGCGGACGTCGTGGTCACCCGCGACTACCAGGACCGCCTGACCATGCACTTTGTCGGCCGCCCGGACGATGGCATCGTGCTAGACAACCAGTTCTGGTACGGCGAGCCCGGCCCGGGTGCTGTCGAGGAAATCGTCTTTGCCGATGGCACCGTGTGGAGCACCCAGGACTTGCTGGCGCATGTTGATGCGGCCCCCGGAGTCGCGCGCGTGCTTCCGCCTGCGCCTGCGCTGGCAGGCAAGACCTTCAGTTACACGCTGCCGGCAGACCTGTTTACCGACAATGGCCCGCTCACATGGGAGGTCCTGAACTATCCGGAGTGGCTGCAGTACGACGCCGCCGCCCGCACGCTGAGCGGGCTGGTACCGAGCGATCAGCAATCGACCTACGGAGTGGTGGTCACCGCGACGGACAGCTTCGGCCAAAAGGCGCAAACCTACTTCGACGTGGTGTGGGCGACCGCGGTTGAAGGCACCACGGAGAGCGACACGCTCACCGGCACCGCGTATGCCGAAGCAATGTTTGGCTATGCCGGCAATGATCGGCTGGACGGCCGGGGCGGCGCTGACTTCATGTACGGCGGCACGGGAGACGATGCCTACACCGTCGACCATGGGGACGACCAAGCCATCGAACTGGCGGGGGAGGGTGCCGACTCCGTCTCGGCCACGGTGTCCTACACGTTGGGCGACAACGTAGAGAACCTGTCGCTGACCGGCACAGGTGCCATCGACGGCACCGGCAACGTGGCGGGAAATTCGATCAGCGGCAACAACCAGAACAATCGTCTGTGGGGAATGGACGGCGATGACGTCCTTGAAGGCGGCTATGGCGACGACCAGCTCTTCGGGGGCAATGGGAATGACCAGCTCGATGGCGGGTGGGGGCGCGACGTTCTGGATGGCGGTCAGGGCAACGACATCTACATCCTGAACTCCCTGGACGATGTCGTCGTAGAACTGGAAGAGGGCGGGATCGACCTGGTGAAGTCTTCCGCCACCAGCCATGCCCTAGCAAACAATGTCGAGAATCTGCTCATCACCAACGGTGGCGAGGGCACTGGCAACAGCCTTGGCAACACGATGACGGGCGACGGCTTGGCCAACCGGTTGTTCGGCATGGCAGGCGATGACATCTTGGACGGCAAAGGCGGGCAGGATGAACTGTACGGCGGCGTGGGCAGCGACACGTACATCTTGGGCTCGGGCTTCGGTTCGGACACGATCATCGAAACCAGCAGCAATGCTGGAGACCACGACACCGCACGCTTTACCCTGAGCACCTACGACCAACTGTGGCTTACGCGCGAAACAGGCTCCAACGACCTGACCGTCGCCGTTCTGGGCGGGCAGAATCTGCTCGTAGTTCAGGACTGGTTCCTCGGCGAGGCGCATCGCCTGGAATCGTTCGAGGCGGGCGGACGCGTGCTGCAGGCAAGCGACGTGGACGCACTGATGGCGGCGATGGAGCAAACCGGGAAGGCCGACCGCAGTGCGCTCAACACAGTGCAGAAGCAGGCGATGCAGCCGATCTGGGATGCGGCATGGAAGCCCAAGGGAGCCGCGAGCAGTTCAGAACTGGCCGGTCTGGTGTCGGCGATGAGCCATTTCGGGGGCAATGAGCAGGTGGGTTCCATTGATGACGGTATCTCCACCGAGCAAGCCCTGGTCGCCCACCGCCTGATGGCCGGAACAACTTGGCGTTCCAAGCCAGAGGGTGTGCCCACAGTGCTGCTGTGAGTGGCGCCCCCCGGCCGGCCGCCCGGTCGGGGGGGTTCCCGCTCGATGAACAATTCACCGCGCGCCTCGGTCATCATCGGTCTCCATTCAATCTTGATCATGCTGCGAGCTCGTCCTTGTCGGGTGAACGAACTGGGAGGCAAGAGCCGAGCCAGAGCCGCAGCCATTGCCAAGAGGAGCTGACGAAGCCAACCACGGCAGATATCGTATTTCGCATAATGTATATTATGTTCAACGTGGACCGGGCATCGACTCCGCTACCGAGCTGTCGTCGTTCCGAATTGATGGCATTTGTCCCTAGATCGCGCCCCTTCTTGATTTTTAAAGAATTTTTAAAGGCCTCGAGCCGGTCAGTGACAACGACTAGGTCCAAAACTGCTCCAAATTTGGCCCTAATTCGTGTCAATCAAGTTAGTCATAGCGCCGGGCTGTCACAGCGATAGCCCGTGGCGACGTGGTATTGGAGTACGCTCTGTACATGGTCACGCCCGATTACAGCAGTCCCGAACCTGAGTCAGCCGAGACCGCTGACAGCTACGCCAAGTGGCTGCGAGCGAAAGTCGAACGCGCCATTGCCGATACGCGACCGGCGATTCCTCACGATCAAGTGGTGGCGCGAGTGCGAGCGACAACCGATGCAGCCAGGATGTGTCGGAAAGCTGCAGAAGATTGATGCACCTCTTCGCGAACCCCTGGGCGCTTACGCTCACTTCGACTTCGGGCTCTGCCGCCGTGCGCGCAGCCTCGGGGTCGCATCCTTCGGTGTGTTCCGTTTAAAAGCTGCCTCCAGCTGCGCCGGAAGCTCTCGCAGACTACTGAGTTGCTTCTCAAGTGCCTCGCATCTACCCCGGAGAACATCAGCAGCTTGACCGGCCGAGATTGCTGCAGATTGGGCAGCATGCAGCTCCTTACGTAGCTGCTCCTCAATTGCCCTTTGGGCTTTGGCCTGATTGTTGAGTTGAGCCTGAAGATCTTTCGCCTCCTGGCGAGATCGATCCACGTCGCTGAGCGTTCGATTCTCGACAGATCTGACGTACTCGGTCCAGTCCTCGCGCTCAGATTTCGCCGTTTCCAGCGCTTCATGAAGACGGGCATCAAGCTGCTGTCTTGCTGCCTCAGCTCGATCGGCTCTCCTAAGCCCGAGATCCCGCTGCTCCGCGAGATCTGAGATCTGCAGGCGCAGCTGGCCGACCAGCTGCTCCAGCTCTGCAGCTTGCGTGCTAGCAATGCGTCCGCCGGCGATAGCGGCGGCGTGCTCTGAGCGCATTTGACTCAGTTCGTCAGCTACAGCGCGTGACCTGGCATCCAGCGCATCACGTTGGGTAGCCAGTGACTGCTCAGTCTCTGCGAACTCTCGAAGAGTCGCCTCCCTGGCGTGCTTCAGTGCCAACTCCCACCATTGCCCAGCCAGTTCCGCCAACACCGCTGGGGCGTCGCCAAAGTCCGGGCGTCGTGGCTGCAGGCGCGTGCCGAGTCGATTCCACCACGTCTCTAGCCAGCGAGTGACTGTGTTCGGAGAGCCGGTCCTCAAGTGAGCCCGGATTCGCTCAACGGTTGGGCGCTCGCCCTTGGCCACCAGTTCGTCGGCGGCGGTGTGGACGTCAGATTCGGTGATACCGCGGGCCATGCGAAGTCTCCTGTACTGGCGCCCTACTCTGCTGGTAACGTACTCGCGATAAGTGATGATTATCGCGGGTACAAGATCTAATTCGTAGTATACATTACATAGTATGAAATATAATTCGGCGATTCCCGTGCTCGCGGCGACGGCCACCAGCCTGGTGCTGCCCGAACAGCTGGCCCAACAAGCTGCCGATGCGGTGCGCGAGTTGCTGGCCGAAGCCGCGGCTGAGAACACCACCCGCAGCTACACCAGTGCCCTGCGCTACTGGGCAGGCTGGCATGCGGCGCGCTACGGCATCGAACTGGCCTTGCCGGTGCCCGAAGCCACCGTGCTGCAGTTCGTGGTCGACCACGTGCTGCGCCGGTCGGCTGACGGTGAATTGGCTTGGGAACTGCCGCCGACCGTCGACCAGGCCCTGGTGGCGGCCGGCCTGAAAGCCAAGCCGGGCCCGTGGACCTTGGCCACCGTGCGCCATCGCGTTGCCGTGCTGTCCACCGCGCACCGACTCAAGCAAGTGGCCAATCCCTGCGAGCAGCCGGCGATCCGCACCGTGCTCAGCCGCGCCGCCCGAGCCGCAGTTAGACGCGGCGAGCGCCCGCGCAAGAAGACCGCGATCACCCTGCCCGAGCTGGAGGCCCTGCTGTCCACCTGCGACGATAGCCTGGAAGGAATACGGGATCGCGCCCTACTCTGCTTCGGGTTTGCCAGCGGTGGGCGCCGGCGCAGTGAGATCGCCGCCGCCGACCTGCGCGACCTGCGCCGGATCGGCGAGGCGGGCTACATCTACCGCCTGGAGCACAGCAAGACCCAGCAGGCCGGCGTCACCGCGAGCTCGACCCCGGACAAGCCGGTGCTCGATCGGGCCGCCCTCGCGCTGCAGGACTGGCTGGACGCAGCCGGGATCACCGAAGGGGCGATCTTCCGACGGCTGTGGAAGCATCGCGTCGGCCCTGCCCTGTCTCCGGCTGCCGTCGGCGAGATCGTACAGCGGCGGGCGCGACTGGCCGGACTGGAGGGGGATTTTGGCGGGCACAGCCTCAGGTCGGGGTTCGTGACCGAGGCCAGTCGCCAAGGCGTGTCGCTGCCGGCGATCATGCAGTTGACCGAGCATAGGTCGGTGTCGAGTGTCGTGGGGTATTTTCAAGCAGGCGGAGCAACAGCCAACCCGGCTGCCCGCCTGCTCGAAGACTGATTAACGCGATGCTGCCAACTCGAAGTCACAATTGCTCATACTTGTGCCGGATAGGAGTACACCCCCTATTCCGAGGATCTCCATGCGTTCAATTTCCAATGCGTTCTTTCACCAGGCCGAAATTACCCAGATAGATCGATGGGAGCACGGTCCACTCGAGCTCGCGTTCCTGTCCGAGCCAGCAACAGGTCGCCTAGAATGGACAGCCCACCTGCACAATTGGAATGCCACGCAAAGGGCCGGATTTGTGCGGTCGGGAGAAGCCATCGAAGGGTTGAAGCCGTTCGTTCCTTACCTCGAGGAGCGGCGCAACCCGAACATGATCCTAGTGCCGATCTACGGCGGGAACTCCGAGCTCGACATCATGCTGGCCGGCCTGTTGCCCAACGACATCCTGGCCAAGGCCGGTCTCGAACGCCGACGCTCTATGATGGGCCTGATGTACATGCACAACGACTTGCCTGCGGACTACGGTGCGCGGGCACGAGCTGCATTTGCGCACTACATCTGGACGCGCTTGTCTCCGCGAGCGCGTTTGGGTCAAGGCGCCTTCAACGCGCGCTCGCCACTGCGACTGCTCGCCGGCGACACCCCATACTGGGCACACCGCCTATATCGCCTGGCACTGGCCAGGCGCGATGAATTCTTCGCTCCCACGACGCACGAAGACGAGACCTGGAAGCCGCTCGCAGAGTTACGCGCCGGTATCTTGGCCGGCCTGCCTGAGGAAGAGAGACACCTGTTCGATATCCAGCGGCCTCTGATGGGCGGCGACGTCTGGGACGAGTTTGATGCCGACGAGCGCGAGGAGGTGCTTCAGAGCGCGATCGACGGCGACGGTGTCCTCGAGTCGCTCGAACCGGTGGTCGAGCTGCTGCACCGCCACCGGACGCACGAGGACTTCTCGGGCGCGAACTCCTGGATCAAAGAGGATTTCGAGCGCAGCTTCTATTCCAAACGGGCGAAATTGAAAGTCGACCTAGTCGAGACCATCGACGATGCACCGGCTTATACGCTGGAGCCTAACGAGCCGTACGAGCAGGTTCTGTTCCGCGATGTGATCGCAATGCTCGATCAGAAAGAGCGTCGCCTTGTGATAGCCCTGCG
>CBFGOU010000185.1:0-8293 GCA_965650445.1 uncultured Oxalobacteraceae bacterium
ACCCGCTGCGCGTGCCGCCCCGCGCCGCCCCGCAGGGCGCCAAGCGCAAGGGTCCGCCGCGCCGCGGGCGGCGCAACCGGGGCGGCGCCGCCGCCAGCGAAAGCCCGGGCGAGGAATGATCGCCTACATCGGCATCGGCGCCAACCTGGGCGATGCGCGCGCCAACGTGCTCGACGCGCTGGCGCGGCTCGACGCCCTGCCCGATTCGCGCCTGATGGCGCGCTCGTCCCTGTACCGCACGGCGCCCATCGATTCGTCCGGCGACGACTACATCAACGCGGTCGCCTGCATCGTCACGCCGCTGGCCGCGCCCGACCTGCTGGCCGCCCTGCAAGCGATCGAACTGGCGCGCGGACGCGAGCGGCCCTACCGCAACGCCCCGCGCACGCTCGACCTCGACCTGCTGCTCTACGACGGCCGCCAGATCGATTCTCCCCAATTGCAGGTGCCGCATCCGCGCATGCTGGAGCGCGCCTTCGTGCTGGTGCCGCTGCTGGAAGTGGCGCCCAATATCGATGTGCCCGGCAAGGGCCGCGCGCGCGACTGGCTCGACGGCGTGGCCGGCCAATCCATCGTGAAAGCCTGAGCATGCAGATTCCCATCATCGTCCAGACCACCGGCCTGCTGATCGCCTCGAACGTCTTCATGACGATCGCCTGGTACGGCCACCTGAAGAACCTGTCGAACAAAGCCTGGTACGTGGCGGCCATCATCAGCTGGGGCATCGCCCTGTTCGAATACCTGCTGCAAGTGCCAGCCAACCGGATCGGCA
This sequence comes from uncultured Oxalobacteraceae bacterium, assembly GCA_965650445.1. GTDB lineage: Bacteria > Pseudomonadota > Gammaproteobacteria > Burkholderiales > Burkholderiaceae_D > Telluria_A. The sequence continues at coordinate 773 of CBFGOU010000185.1, forward strand.
ACACGCAGTACAGCCTGGCGCAGCTGAAGATCCTGCAGGAAGCCATCACCCTGACGGTATTCGTGCCGTTCGCAATGCTCTACATGAACCAGCCGTTCAAGCTCGACTACATCTGGGCCGGTCTGTGCCTGGTGGGCGCCGTCTACTTCATCTTCCGCGGCTGATTCGGCAAGCGCGCGCCGTTAGCATTACACTAACGCCTCCGAGATCTCTCGAACCAAAGGAACAATGATGAGCAGCTACCTGGGCGCCGACGCGCCCGCACCGGCAAAAGCGGTGCCGACCAAGGCGGTGACGATCCCGTCGCTGAACGCCATGCGCGCCGCCGGGGCCAAGATCGCGATGATGACCTGCTATGACGCCAGCTTCGCCAGCCTGATGGACCGCTGCGGCGTGGAAGTGCTGCTGATCGGCGACTCGCTCGGCATGGTCTGCAACGGCCACCAGTCGACCCTGCCGGTGACGGTGGCCGAAGTGGCTTACCACACCGCCGCCGTCGCGCGCGGGAACAAGAACGCCATGGTGCTGGCCGATATGCCCTTCGGCAGCTACGCCACGCCGGAGAGCGCCTTCAACCACGCGGTCCAGCTGATGCAGGCGGGCGCGCACATGGTCAAGCTCGAAGGCGGCGCATGGCTGGCCGACACCGTCCGCTTCCTGACCGAACGCGCCGTACCGGTGTGCGCCCACCTCGGCCTGACGCCGCAATCGGTGCACCAGCTGGGCGGCTACAAGGTGCAGGGCAAGAGCGCGCAGAGCGCCGACCTGCTCAAGCACGACGCCCAGCTGCTGCAGGCGGCCGGCGCCTCGATGCTGGTGCTCGAAGCGATTCCAGCGGCGCTCGGCAAGGAAGTCACCGACCTCCTGAGCATGCCGACCATCGGCATCGGCGCCGGGCCCGATTGCGCCGGCCAGGTGCTGGTGATGCACGATGCGCTGGGGGTTTTCCCGGGCCGCAAGGCGCGCTTCGTCAAGAACTTCATGGAGGGGCAAAGCAGCATCGAGGCCGCCGTCAGCGCCTACGTCGGCGCCGTCAAGAATGGCAGCTTCCCCGCACTCGAACACTGCTTCTGAAATGGCGATCCTGCGCCGCCTCGCCATTGTGCTGGTCATGACTACCTCCACCGTACTGGCGGCCAGTGCGCCTGCTGTCGCCAACCTGTCGTTCGCGCAGCGCGATGCCGTCAGCGGCAAGCCGGCCGGGTGGAAGACATTCGGCGACGGCTACGACCTGCGCACCGAGTGCGCACCGGCCTGCGCGGTGCACATGCAAAGCCGCGACGCCGCGGCAAAGCAATTCGCCTTGGGTCAGGAGGTCGCGCCGGGCGGCGCCGCCGGGCACCGGCTGATCCTGTCGGGACGCATCCGCACGGAGCAGGCCGAGGGTAACGCCCTTTTATATGTCGGCGTAGTGGGTGAATCCATGCCCATGGGCGAGTTCACCGCGGGTCCCGCAGCGCCCAGCGGGACCAGCGCCTGGAAGTCCTTTGAACTGCTTGTGCCCGTGCCCGCCAACGCGGCCAAGCTGTATATTGGCTTCGGCATCAACGGCAAAGGCGGCGCCTGGTTCGACAGCCTGAAACTGAAAGTCGACGAATCGGTGACGGTGGCTGCGCTCGCGCCGCCACCGCCGCCGGTATCGCCGCCACGGCCAGTCCCATCGCAAACCCTGCTCGACGATGGCGCGCTGCGCCTTGCCGATGCGGACATGCCGGCCGTCGCGGCCGCATGGCGCGCCGACGTGCAGGCGCGCCGCCATCCAATCCGTTCGCTGTTCAGTGACGACTTCAGCGACCTGCAGTTTCTCAAACCGCTGCTGGCCGGGAAGCGCATCGTCCAGCTGGGCGAAAGCAGCCACGGCGCGGCGGAAATGAACTGGATGAAGGTCCGGCTGATCAAATTCCTGCATCAGGAGATGGGTTTTGACGTTGTTGCGTTCGAGAGTTCGATGTCCGATTGCGAGCAAGCCGACCGCATGGTCGGCAGCGCGCCCACCGGCAAGGTGCAGGCACGCGGCCTGATGTGGCAGTGGTACACCCCTGAAGTGGGGACGCTGTTCGACTATCTGGAGGCGACGCGCAAGACCGCCTCCCCACTGACCCTCGCCGGCTTCGATACCCAGCTGATATCGCCGACCGACCCGCGCACCGGCGCCGCCCTGCGGCCACTGCTGCCGGCCACGCTGGGCGACCAGCTCGCGGGCTACGACGCACAACTGGGCAATGATAAACACCTGACAGCCGAAGCCGCCCGGGACCTGCTGGCCTTCTACACACAGGCAATGGAGGCGCTGGCGGGACGCACAGGGCCTGATATCGAATTCCAGCGACAGGCGCTGCGTTCGCGCGAATTGTATGTCCGACAGCTCGCTTCCGACGACTTTGCCGCCGGGAACGCGCTGCGCGACGCCGGCATGGCCGATAACCTTAACTACCTGCTTGACCGGCGCTACCCCAAGCGCAAGGTAATCGTTTGGGCGCACAATGGGCACGTCGGCTACGGGCACCCCTACCTGCCGGTCAAGAACATGGGAGCGCTGCTGGCGGCGCAGCGCAAGGCCGAGATGTACACCATCGGCCTGTACATGGGGCGCGGCGTTCACGCGGACAATGCCGGACGAGCGCAAACGGTGCCGGTACCGGAAGCCGGCAGCCTCGATGGCGTGCTCGCCAACGGCGGCCTGCGCTACTCGCTGGTCGACTTCAGCGGCGCCAAACCGTCGCCTGGGACGGCGTGGATGTTCGAACCGATCGCAGCGCGGGAATTCGCCGCGTCGCCAGTGCGCATGATCCCGGCAGCGGTCTACGACGCCGTGCTATACATCGACACGATCACGCCGGCCCTGAAATTAAGTGAGTGACGCGGCCCGCCTGTTTCTGGCCCTGTGGCCCGACACCGAAACGCGGCGCCGCCTGATCGAGTGGCGCGACAGCTGGACCTGGCCGCGCGGCGCGACGCCGGTCCACGATGACAAGCTGCATCTGACCTTGCATTTCATCGGCGATGTCGAACGCGCCCGCATTGCCGCGCTGCGGGCGCAGCTGGGCGTGGCGATGGTACCGTTCGAACTGGAATTCGGCACCGCCACGGTGTGGCCGCACGGGATCGCGGTGCTGGAACCGCTCGCCATTCCCGCCGCGCTGACGCGGTTGCACGCTACACTGGGCAAGCTGCTGGACAGCGCCGGCCTGCCGCCGGAAAGCCGGCCGTACAAGCCGCACGTGACGATGGCGCGGCGGGCGGCGAAGGCTGCCGTGCCCGGCCAAGGGCCGCAGTTCACCTGGGCGGCCGACGGCTACGCCCTGATGGCATCGTCCGGCGGCAGTTACACTATCCTGGAGAGCTACCGCTGATGGACAAATCCGCCGCCATCCTGATCGTCGACGACTACCTGCTGATCCGCACCGCCGTGCGCGCGGTGCTGGCGGACCTGGGCTTTTTCAACGTGTTCCAGGCCGAGAACGGGAAGATCGCGCAGGAGCTGATGTGCAGGCAGCCGATCGAGATCGTCATCGGCGACTGGGCCATGCCGCACATGAGCGGGATCGAACTGCTGCAGTGGATGCGGCGCGACGAACGCTATGCGCGGGTGCCGTTCATGATGCTGACGGCCGAAACCACGCCGGGCTCGGTGCGCACGGCGCTGCAGAACGGCGTCAACGCCTACATGATCAAACCCTTCACGGTGAACAGTTTCGCCAGCAAGTTCATGGCGATGGTCGGGCCGGTGAAGGAAGCGCCAAGGCCGCCGGTCCCCATGCCGGCCCCGCCTCCGGCGCCCGAGGTCAAGGTCATCGGCCTGGTGCCGCCGCTGGCCGACCGGCTCAGGAAATGCACGGTGCTGATCGTCGACGACATCCCCACCAATATCGAAGTGATGACCGGGGTGCTCAAGGACGAATACACGCTCAAGGTGGCGATCAACGGGCGCAAGGCGATCGAGATCGCGCAGTCCTTCAACATCGACCTGATCCTGCTCGACATCATGATGCCGCAGATGGATGGCTTCGAGGTGTGCCGCCGGCTCAAGGCCGACCCGGCCACGGCGGACATTCCGATTATCTTCCTGTCCGCGCGCGACGGGGTCGAGGATGTGGTGGCCGGCCTGCACCTGGGTGCGGTCGATTACGTCAGCAAGCCGGTCGATCCGACCATTCTCAAGGCGCGCCTGTCGGCGCATCTGAGTCTGTCGACCTTGCTGCACGATCTCAAGCGCCAGAACACCAACCTGGTCGAAACGGCGCATCTGCGCGAAGACATCGAGCGCATGACGCGCCACGATCTGAAAAGCCCGATCGCGGTGGCGCTGCAGGCCAGCCAGGCGCTGCTCGATAGCGGCCTGACCGCCCAGCAGCGCGAGAGTGCGTCGATGATCGAAATGGCGGCCGGGAATGCGCTGGAAATGATCAACCGTACGCTGGACGTGTACAAGATGGAAATGGGGACCTATCGGCCGTCGCTGGAGCGCTTCGATATCGGCGCGCTGCTGCGCAAGGTGGCGGCGCAGGCGGAGATGGCGTTTTCGTGGAAGCGCCTGCGCTTTGCGTTCGAATCGTCGCTGGACGGACTATGCCTGGGCGAGCCTATCCTGTGTTATTCGCTGTTCGGCAATCTGCTCAAGAATGCCGCCGACGCCTCGCCCGAAGGCGGCATGGTGACGGTGCGGCTGGCGCCGGGGTATGACGCGGTGCATGTGGTGGTCGACAATGAAGGGGAAGTCGAGCCGTCGATGCGCGGGCGCTTCTTCGACAAGTATGCGTCGGACAAGGCCGGCGGGACCGGGCTCGGGACCTATTCGGTCAGGCTGATGGCCGAGGTGCAGGGCGGGTCGGTGGAGATGGAGAGCGATGGCGGGCATACGCGGCTGACCGTCACGCTGCCCGCATAGCATGCTGTGCATGGGTCCCCGCTAAGGGGGCGGCCGAGGCCGGGAACGACGGGGCTGGCAAATACGACGGCTAGATCCGTATCCAGGTGGTCTTCAACTCGGTGTACTTGTCGAACGCGTGCAGCGACTTGTCGCGGCCATTGCCCGATTGTTTGTAGCCGCCGAACGGCACGGTGATATCGTCGCCGTCGTACTGGTTCACGTGGACCGTACCGGCCCGCAGCGCCCGCGCCGTCCGGATCGCCTTGCTCATATCGCGCGTCCACACCGCCGCCTGCAGTCCATACGGCGTGGCATTGGCCTGCCGCACCGCCTCCCCCACGTCGGTAAAGCTGAGCACCGACAGCACCGGCCCGAAAATCTCTTCACGCGCGATGCTCATGCCGCTGTCGACCTCATCGAACAGGGTCGGCGCGATATAAAAGCCGCCGGTTTCCGGGCGCACGGCTTCGCCGCCGGCCAGCAACCTGGCGCCGGCCTGCCTGCCCTGCTCGATATAGCCCATCACGGTCTTCATTTGCGTGGCATCGACGATCGCCCCCATGATGGTCGATTCGCTCAAGGGATCGCCCGGCGTCCAGCGCGCAACCAGCGGCAGCGCCTTTTCCAGGAACGCGTCCTTGATCGCCGCCTCCACAAACAGCCTTGACGGCGCATTGCAGCTTTCGCCCTGGTTGAAGAAAATCGACGAAATCGCCGCGCTCACGGCCGCATCCAGGTCCGGACAGTCGGCGCAGACGATGTTGGCCGACTTGCCGCCCAATTCCGTCCACGCGCGCTTGAGGTTGGACTGGCCCGCCATCTGCATGATCTGCTTGCCGACCCGGGTGGAGCCGGTAAAGCCGATGCAGTCGACATCCATGTGCAGCGCCAGCGCGCTGCCGGCCTCGTTACCGAAACCGGGCACCACATTGAACACGCCCGGCGGGATGCCGGCTTCCAGCGCCAGCTCGGCCAGCCGCAGCGCCGACAGCGGCGACTTTTCCGACGGCTTTAAAATCACGCTGTTGCCGCTGGCGAGCGCCGGAGCGATCTTCCATGCCGTCATGATGAGCGGGTAGTTCCACGGCACGATGGCGGCCACCACGCCGACCGCCTCGCGCGTGATCAGCGCCAGGCTGTCGTCGGCGGTCGGGGCGATCTGGTCATACACCTTGTCGATCGCCTCGCCATACCAGCGCAGGCAGTTGGCGCAGGAGGCCACATCCACGCTCTGGCTGTATTTGATGGGTTTGCCCATGTCCAGCGTTTCCAGCAAGGCCAGTTCGGCGCCGTGCTGCAGCACCAGGTCGGCAAAGCGGATCATGACGCGCTTGCGCTTGCCCGGCGCCAGTCCGGCCCAGCGCCGGTCCTCGAAGGCGGCGCGCGCTGCCGCCACGGCGGCATCGACGTCGGCGCCCTCGCAGCGCGCCACCGGACCGAGCAGGCGCCCGTCGATCGGCGAGTGCTTGTCCCAGGTGCGGCCGGACAAGGCCGCGCGCCGTTCGCCACCGATCAATGCGCGGCCGTCCGGCTTGAGCGCCGCGGCCCGTTCATGCCAATTATTCGCTGCCATCGCCATCTCCCGTGTGCACGTGGTTGGTATAATCGCCGAATTTTCCTGAGCGAATTGCGTTTCCCGGAATCACTATTCAGCCCTTGTTGCCTGTGGAGTAAACATTACATGAATACCACGCTGATTACCTCGGTGGTGCTGTATCTGCTTGGAACCCTCGCGCTGGGCGTGTGGGCCGGCACCCGGATCAAGAACACCAGCGACTTTGCCGTGGCCGGGCGCAGCCTGCCGCTGATCATGGTCGTCACCACCACCTTCGCGACCTGGTTCGGGGCCGAAACGGTGATGGGCATTCCGGCCCGCTTCGTGCAGGGCGGCCTGTCGTCGATCGTGGAAGACCCGTTCGGCGCCGGCACCTGCCTGATCCTGGTCGGCATGTTTTTCGCTGCCCGCCTGTACAAACTCAATCTCCTCACCATCGGCGACTACTACCGCAAGCGCTTCGGCAGCGGCATCGAAGTGTTCTGTTCCTGCGCCATCATCCTCAGCTATCTGGGCTGGGTGGCCGCGCAGATCACCGCGCTGGGCCTGGTATTTTCGGTGCTGACCAACGGCGCCATGAGCGAAGCGGCCGGCATGATCGTCGGCACCCTCGCCGTGCTGATCTATGTGGTCATCGGCGGCTTCCTGGCCGTGGCGATCACCGACTTCATCCAGATGATCGTGCTGGTGGTGGGCCTGTCGATCATCGCTTACTTCTCGGCCGATCTGGCCGGCGGCGCGGGCCAGGTACTTGCCATGGCAGACCAGAAGGCGCTGTGGAAGTTCCTGCCACCGCCGAATTTCCATGACGTCGTGTTCTTCATCGGCGCCGCCATCACCATGATGCTCGGCAGTATTCCGCAGCAGGACGTGTTCCAGCGCGTGATGTCGGCCAAGAGCGCGCCGACCGCCCGCGCCGGCGCCATCATCGGCGGCGCCAGCTACATCCTGTTCGCCTTCGTGCCGATGTTCATCGTCGCCAGCGCGGTGCTGGTGCTGGGCGAGAGCGGCATCGAGATGGCCAGGAACGATTACCAGCGCCTGCTGCCGACTTTCGTGCTGACCAAGATGCCTTTGACGATGCAGATTATCTTCT
>CBFGOU010000186.1:0-8264 GCA_965650445.1 uncultured Oxalobacteraceae bacterium
GCACACCGCGCATTACTCGATCGGCTCGGGCACCAAGCTGGCGCTGGAAGACGCCATCGAACTGGCACGCTGCGTTGGCAGCGGTCCCGACCTGCGCGCGGCGCTGGCGGACTATCAGCAGGCCCGTTCGGTGGAAGTGCTCAAGCTGCAAAGCGCGGCGCGCAATTCGATGGAATGGTTCGAGAACGTCGAGCGCTACGGCGCGCTGGAAGCGCCGCAGTTCGCCTACGCCATGCTCACGCGCAGCCAGCGCATCTCGCACGAAAACCTGCGCCTGCGCGACGCGGCCTACGTTGCCGGCTTCGAAGCCTGGCTGGCTGGCCGCGCCTGCGCGCAGGCCGGTCTGGCGCCGCCGGCCGCGCCCGTGCCGCCGATGCTCACTCCATTCCGGGTGCGCGGGGTCACGCTCAAGAACCGCATCGTGGTCTCGCCGATGGCGCAGTATTCGGCCGACGAGGGCACGGTCGGCGACTACCACCTGATGCATCTGGGGGCGCGCGCAATGGGCGGCGCGGGACTGGTGATCGCCGAAATGACCTGTGTATCGGCGGACGCGCGCATCACGCCGCGCTGCCCCGGCCTGTACGCGCCCGAGCACACCGCGGCCTGGCGCCGCATCGTCGGCTTCGTGCATTCAAACAGCGACGCCAGAATCGGCATCCAGCTCGGCCACGCCGGCGCCAAAGGATCGACCAAGGTGATGTGGGAGGGGATCGACCAGCCGCTCGACGAGGGCAACTGGCCGCTGGTGGCGGCATCCGGGCAGCAGTATCTGGAGGGCGTGTCGCAGATCGCGCGCGCCGCCACGGCGGACGATATGGAGCGCATCGAAGCGGACTTCGTGCGCGCCGCCCGGGCCGCCCTTGATGCCGGCTTCGACTGGCTGGAGCTGCACTGCGCGCATGGCTATCTGCTGTCGTCGTTCCTGTCGCCGCTGACCAATCTGCGTGGCGACGAGTATGGCGGCAGCCTGGAAAACCGCTGCCGCTTTCCGCTGCGCGTGCTGCGCGCGATCCGGGCGGTATGGGATCTGCCGCTGAGCGTACGCATTTCGGCGCATGACTGGGTCGACGGCGGCATCACGCCCGACGACGCGGTGGCGATGGCGCGCCTGTTCCGGCAAGCCGGCGCCGACATGATCGACTGCTCGTCCGGGCAGGTCAGCAAGCGCGAACGGCCGGTGTACGGACGCATGTTCCAGACTCCGTTCGCCGACCGCGTGCGCAACGAGGCCGGCATCGCCACGATCGCGGTCGGATCGATCTATGAGGCCGACCACGCCAACAGCATCATCGCGGCAGGGCGCGCCGACCTGTGCGCGGTGGGCCGGCCGCACCTGGCCAATCCGGCCTGGACCTTGCACGAAGCGGCGAAAATCGGCTTCGGCGCCATCGCCTGGCCGCCGCAATACCGCGCCGCCAAGCAGCAGCTCGAACGCAATCTGGTGCGTGCCGCATGAGCGACACCGACCTGTCCACCCGGCTGCACGAAGACCATCACCAGTCGCTCAAATTGTGGCTGCAGATGCTCTCGTGTACAGTGCGCGTCGAGAACGAGATTCGCGGCAGGCTGCGCGCCGCGTTCGGCGTGACCTTGCCGCGCTTCGACCTGATGGCGCAGCTGGAGCGCCACCCGGAAGGATTGCGCATGGGCGAGCTGTCGCGCCGCATGATGGTCACGGGCGGGAACGTCACCGGCATCACCGACCAGCTCGAACGCGAAGAACTGGTGATGCGCGTGCCCGACCCGAAGGACGGGCGCGCCTACGCCGTCAAGCTGACCGAACGCGGACGGCAGGCTTTCGCGGCGATGGCCGAACAGCACGAGCTCTGGATCGTCGAGCTGTTCCAGGACATGCCGCCGGACGACAAGCAGCGCCTTGGCGGGCTGCTGGCGTCGATGAAGCAGTATTTGAAGACCGATTAACGAGTTAGGATCCGTATGCGTTACCTCCCTGGCCAGGCGCAGCAGCTGCCCGGCAACCGCACGCAGCTGGCCAACTACCAGGCCAGCCACTTCCGTTTTCAAGCGGAGGGCGGCGTGGCGACCGTGACGCTGAACCGCCCCGAGCGCAAGAACCCGCTCACCTTCGACTCCTACGCCGAACTGCGCGACCTGTTCCGCGCGCTGGCGTACGCCGGCGACATCAAGGCGGTGGTCATTACCGGCGAGGGTGCCAATTTCTGCTCCGGGGGCGACGTGCATGACATCATCGGCCCGTTGACCCAGCTCGACATGCCCGGCCTGCTGGCCTTTACGCGCATGACCGGCGACCTGGTGAAAGCCATCCGCGCCTGCCCGCAGCCGGTCATCAGCGCCGTCGACGGCATCTGTGCCGGCGCCGGCGCCATGCTGGCGCTGGCCTCGGATATGCGGCTCGGTACCAGCCGCAGCAAAACCGCCTTTCTGTTTACCCGGGTCGGGCTGGCCGGCTGCGACATGGGCGCCTGCGCGCTGCTGCCGCGCGTGATCGGGCAGGGACGCGCCGCCGAACTGCTCTACACGGGCCGCGCGATGAGCGGCGAACAGGGCGAACGCTGGGGATTTTTCAACAGCCTGTCCGAGCCCGGCACGCTGCTGGCCGACGCGCTGGCGCTGGCGCAGTCGCTGGCTGCCGGTCCAACTTTTGCGCATGGCATGACCAAGAGAATGCTGCAGCAGGAATGGAATATGGGCGTCGACGAAGCCATCGAAGCCGAAGCGCAGGCACAGGCGATCTGCATGGCCACCAACGACTTCCACCGCGCGTATCACGCGTTCGTGGCCAAACAAACCCCGCAGTTCGAAGGCGATTGAGATGACCGACCATTCTTTTCTGGCGTGGCCGTTCTTCGAGCCGCGGCACGCGCCGCTGGCCGCCGAGCTCGACGCCTGGGCCGCTGCCAACCTGGCCGGCGCGCACGGCAAGGATGTCGATGCGATTTGCCGCGCGCTGGTGCGCCGGCTGGGTGAGGGCGGCTGGCTGCACCATGCCGTCGCCCGTGACGGCGCGATCGACACGCGCGCCATCTGCCTGATCCGCGAAACGCTGGCGCGCCACAATGGCCTGGCCGATTTTGCGTTCGCCATGCAGGGCCTGGGATCGGGCGCGATTTCGCTGTTCGGCCACGCGGCCATGCGCGAACGCTACCTGCCGATGGTGGCGCGCGGCGAAGCCATCGCGGCGTTCGCGCTGTCGGAGCCGCAGGCCGGGTCCGACGTGGCGGCCATGCAGTGCGCGGCGCGGCGTGAGGGCGACGGCTATGTCATCGACGGCGACAAGATGTGGATCTCGAACGGCGGCATCGCCGATTTCTACGTGGTGTTCGCGCGCACCGGCGAAGCGCCCGGATCGCGCGGCATCAGCGCGTTCGTGGTCGACGCCGACAATCCGGGCCTGTCGATCGCCGAACGGATCGACGTGATCGCGCCGCACCCGCTGGCGCGGCTGGCGTTTCGCGGCTGCCGCGTCGGCGCCGGCGCGCTGATCGGCGAAGCGGGGCAGGGCTTCAAGGTGGCGATGGCCACGCTGGACGTGTTCCGCACCTCGGTCGGCGCGGCGGCGCTGGGCTTTGCGCGGCGCGCCTTCGATGAAGCCATCGTGCATGCGCAGCAGCGCACCTTGTTCGGCCAGGCGTTGGCCAAGTTCCAGCTCACCCAGGCCAAGCTGGCCGAAATGGCGACCGGGATCGACAGCGCCGCGCTGCTGATCTACCGCGCCGCGTGGCAGCGCGACCAGGGCGGGAAGGTCACGCGCGAAGCGGCCATGGCCAAGATGCACGCCACCGAAACGGCGCAGAAGGTCATCGACGCGGCGGTGCAGATGTTCGGCGCGCTCGGCGTGGTCAGCGAGCATCCGGTCGAGCGGCTGTACCGCGAGATCCGCGCGCTGCGCATCTACGAAGGCGCCACCGAAGTGCAGCAGTTGATCATCGCGCGCGAACTGCTGCGCGACAGCGCGGAGGGCGCGTGATGGAGATTCTGCAGCCGCCCGGCTGGGCGCGTCCGCGCGGCTATGCCAACGGTGTCGCGGCCAGCGGACGCACGGTGTGCGTGAGCGGCATGATCGGCTGGGATGGCGCGGGCCGCTTCCATACCGACGACTTCGCCGGCCAGGTGCGCCAGGCGCTGGAGAATATCGTAGCGGTGCTGGCCCAGGCGCAGGCGCGCCCGGAGCACATCGTGCGCATGACCTGGTACGTGCTCGACAAGCGCGAATACCTCGACGCCCACAAGGAAGTCGGCCAAGCCTACCGCGACGTGATCGGGCGCCACTTCCCCGCCATGACGGCGGTGCAGGTGGCCGGCCTGATGGAAGATCGGGCGCGGGTAGAGATCGAAGTCACCGCCATTATCCCTTAGAGGCTGTTTCAAAATGGGCAGGGCGTTGTTGCAGCTCCTCGCCGTGCAGGCGCACTGTCTTCGTCGCTGCGCCTGGCCCTGCCCATTTTGAAACAGCCTCTTAATGCCGGGCATTCTTTTGCAGCGGTAACGTAACGCCATCGTTACTCCTTCTTGGACACAATGTGATCAAGGAGGAATGATGTCATGGATGCAGCGATCAAATTTCCCATCAATAAGACGGCGCCGATCAATTTCCCACGCACGCCGCCGGCGGTGAAGGCGGGCCGGCCCAAGCTCGGCAAGCACATGAGCATCGAGCGCGCCTATCAGGCCATTATCCGCAACTGCATTGATCAGATCCAGGCCAACGAGGCCGGCGTGGCCAAGTACCATGACATGGAATGCCTGCACCAGATGCGGGTTGGGCTGCGGCGTCTGCGCTCGGCACAGGCCATGTTTCGCGCCTTGATTACCGTGCCCGATGAGATTGCCAACGATGTTGAGTGGCTGGTATCGCAGCTGGGCCCGGCGCGCGACTGGGACGTGCTGGCCGGGTCGACCTTGCCGAAGATCGGCGAGGAAAGCGCGCAGTTGGCGCGGCTGGTGGAGCTCAGCCTGGCCGCGCAGGACAAGGCCCATGAGCTGCACCGGATGGCTGCGGAAGCGGTGTCGTCGGAGCGCTACAGCCAGATGATGCTGGCGCTGACCGGCTGGGTGGAGCGGCGCGGCTGGCACGACAGGCAGACGGCCAAGGAGCGCGGGCGCTTGAAAAAAGGCGTGAGCAAATTCGCCCGCGCGCTGCTGGAACGCGACCAGCAGCGCCTGGCCAAGCGGGGGCGCAAGCTGCGCACGGCCACGCCGGAAGCGCGCCACCGGGTACGCATCGCGGCCAAGAAGACCCGTTATGCGGCCGAGTTTTTCGGCTCGCTGTACAAGCGCGCGCGCGTCAAGCGGTATGTGAAGGCGCTGACGGTTTTGCAGGATGAGCTGGGCTGGCTGAACGATGCGGCGGTGGCGCAACGTCTACTCGACGAGCTGGCGCACAGTCGTGGCCAGCTGCGCGAAAGTGTCGCTTTCGCGCGTGGCTATCTGAGCGCCCGCAGCAGGGAAGAGGACCGGCGTTTGACCAAAGCGTGGAGGCGCTTCGCGCCGTTGCGCACGCCGTGCTAGACCGGGTTACTGGGCGATCAGGGCGGCAGAGAGGTCGCGCCGTTCGTGCAGAATGCGCAGCACATCGAGCAATGCGCCGTCTACGCGGTAGAACAGCAGGAAGGGGAAACGGTCGAGTTGCCAGACCCGCAGGGACTGATCCGGCAAGAAGTGGGCGTAGCGGCGTGAGCCAACACTGGGCTGGAAACACAAGCCGTGCAGGGTGGCTTCCAGTTCGGTGACGAAGCGTTCTGCCAGCTCAACGGAGATCTCGGCGTAATAGTCGGTGATTTCCAGCACGTCGCTTTTGGCGACGGGCGCGAGCTTGAACTCCACGGCGCTATTGCTTGGCGCGGATGCGCGCGCGCAGTTCGCCGGTCAATTCCGCGATGCTTGTCGTTGGCGACGGGCCGCTGTTGATGCCTTCCATGACGAGTTCGTACAGCCGACGCTCTGCCTCGTTTTGCGGGCCGACGGCGTCGGCGTCCCTCGGCATCAGGAATTTGGGGGGCACGGGTGCAGTTACGGTAGTCATGGCTGAATTATATGTTAATTCGCTTTCTGGCTATCGCGATATCAGGCTTCCGCATGCATGTTGGCACGTTGTTTCCCCCTTGTTGCCGCAAACAATGCTTATTGCAACAGCCCGCAAGCCATCCTGGCGCCACCGCCACCCAGCATGGCCGGATGATCCGCATGGTTATCGCCGCCAACGTGGATCATGAGCGAGCGCTTGGCCAGATCCGCCAGCTTCAGCCGTGGGGCCAGCACCGGATTGGTCGCATTGCCAGCCGCATCGACGTACAGTGCCGGCAGGTCGCCCAGGTGACCGGCTCCCCAGGGCAGGCCATGTGCCTTGGCGCCGGCCGGATCGTAGTGGCCGCCGGCCGCCAGTGCCGGCGTCATCTTGCCGTCTTTCTCGGCCGCTGCGCAGCTCGGATTTTCATGGACGTGAAAGCCGTGCAATCCCGGCGGCAAACCGGTCAACGCAGGGGTGAACACCAGGCCATACGGGGTTTCGCTGACGGCCACGCTGCCGACGGGCGTTTGCGTACCTTTCTGATCGACCAAAAACATCTGTGCCGTCACGGCCGCATGCGCTGCGCCGCAGACGAGGGAGACAATGCCGCTTAACAGAATTTTCTTGAATTGGTTCATGCGTACTTCCCATCGTTAAAAATTGGTGAAGCAGACTCGAACAGCCGGGGGCAGGTCGACATCAGGCTGCATGAGCTGACATTTGGCGTAGAACTGGTCCCTCCGACAAGAATCGAACTTGTATCCCACGCTTAGGAGGCATGTGCACTATCCATTGTGCTACGGAGAGGACGCTGTGGTCCGGCGATCGGCGAGCTTCTAACGCTCCGGTGTCGTGGACCGGGTGCAATTATAGCCGACTGACGGTGCGAATTAACAAGGCACTGCCGTCTATCGGTACAATGCGCCTTTCGTTCATTTCTCCGGACCGCTTCCCGGTTCGCATCCGCATTCATTATGGCTGTCATTTCCCTCTCGTCGGCGCAGCTCGCGTTCGGCCACGTCGCGCTGCTCGATCACGCGGAATTTTCCCTCGAAACCGGCGAACGCGTCGGCCTGATCGGCCGTAACGGCACCGGCAAGTCCTCGCTGCTGAAAGTGATTTCGGGCCGTTTCAAGCTCGACGATGGCTTGCTGGTCATGCAGCAGGGCTTGAAAATCGCCTACGTCGAGCAGGAACCGACGTTCGATCCGGCCATGTCGGTGTTCGACGCCGTCGCCCTCGGCATGGGCGACCAGGCCGCCATGCTGGCCGAGTACGAGCAGCTGACCGGCCAGTTCGGCCAGGGCGACGACGACAAGCTGATGGAGCGCATGCACGATTTGCAGGTCAAGCTCGACGCCACCGATGGCTGGAACCTGACCAACAAGGTCGACACCACGCTGGACCGCCTGAGCCTGGCGCGCGATGCGCTGATGGGCACGCTGTCGGGCGGGATGCAAAAGCGCGTCGCGCTGGCCGTGGCGCTGGTGTCGGCGCCGGACGTGCTGCTGCTCGACGAGCCGACCAACCACCTCGACTTCAAGTCCATCATGTGGCTGGAAGGCTTGCTGCGCGACTTCAAGGGCTCGGTGCTGTTCATCACCCACGACCGCAGCTTCCTGGACAACGTGGCCACCCGCATCATCGAACTGGACCGCGGCAAGCTGTTGTCTTTCCCCGGCAATTTCTCGGCCTACCAGGCCCGCAAAAGCGAGCTGCTGGAGAACGAGGAAGTCGAAGCGGCCAAGTTCGACAAGTTCCTGGCGCAGGAGGAAGTGTGGATCCGCAAGGGCGTCAAGGCGCGCCGCACCCGCGACGAGGGCCGCGTACGCCGCCTGGAAGCGCTGCGCCTGCAGCGCGCCGCACGCCGCGACCAGCAGGGCCAGGTCAAGCTGGAAGTGGGCGCGGGCGAGCGCTCCGGCAAGATTGTGGCGGATCTGGAAAACGTCTCCAAGCGCTACGGCGACAAGGTCATCGTCGACAACTTCAGCGCCACCATTCTGCGTGGCGACAAGGTCGGCCTGATCGGCCCGAACGGCGCCGGCAAGACCACCTTGCTCAAGCTGATCCTGGGCGAGGAGACCGCCGACGCCGGCACGACCAAGCTGGGCACCAAGCTGCAGGTGGCGTATTTCGACCAGATGCGCACCCAGCTCAACGAGGAGGCCAACCTGATGGACACCATCGCGCCGGGCAGCGACTGGGTCGAAATCAACGGCGCGCGCAAGCACGTGATGAGCTATCTGAACGACTTCCTGTTTTCGCCGGAACG
>CBFGOU010000187.1:0-8264 GCA_965650445.1 uncultured Oxalobacteraceae bacterium
TCAAGCCCTTGATCTGCTTGCGCTGCAGGTTTTCCTGCGAGCCGCACAGGTCGCAGGGAATAATCGGGAAGCCTTTGACCTCCGCATAGCGCTCGGTATCGGATTCCTTCACGTACGCCATCGGGCGGATCACGATGTGCTTGCCGTCATCCGATTGCAGCTTGGCCGGCATGCCTTTCAATTTCCCGCCAAAGAACATATTCAGGAAAAAGGTTTCGAGGATGTCGTCGCGGTGGTGGCCCAGGGCGATCTTGTTGCAGCCCAGTTCGTCGGCCACGCGGTACAAAATGCCGCGGCGCAGGCGCGAGCAGAGCGAGCAGGTGGTCTTGCCTTCCGGGATCAAGCGCTTGACGATGCTGTAGGTGTCCTGGTTTTCAATGTGAAAGGGCACGCCCAGCTTGGTCAAATAGGCCGGCAGGATATCGGCCGGGAAGTTGGGCTGCTTCTGGTCGAGGTTGACGGCCACGATGTCGAACTGGATCGGGGCGCGCTCGCGCAAGGTCATGAGAATATCCAGCAAGGCGTAGCTATCCTTGCCGCCGGACAGGCACACCATCACCTTGTCGCCATCCTCGATCATGTTGAAGTCGCCAATGGCCTGGCCGACCAGGCGGCACAAACGCTTGTGCAGTTTGTTGTTTTCGTAGGCGACCTTGTCGTCGCTGCGTTCGATGACCGCCTCGCTCATGCTGCTTCCTTGATCTGAAATACTTCCACGCCCACGCCTTCGCAGTCGGGATACACATCCGGTTTCATGGTCGATACCCGCACCGCCCGTACCAGCGGATGGGCCAGCATGGCGCGCACCACATCGTCGCACAGGGTTTCCTGCAGGTGGACGTGGCCCTGGGCCATGCGGCGCGCGATGGTTTCGCGCATGAAATCGTAGTCGACCACTTCGTGCAATTGATCTTCGCGCGGGGTCGACAGGGCCAGCGGAATGTACAGGTCGACATTGATCAGCACGCGCTGCTCGCCCTTCTTTTCGAAATCGTGCACGCCGATGTTGATCATGACTTCATAGTTGCGCAGAAACAGGCGGCGGCAGCCGGCGAGCGATGGATGGGACAGGGCGGACAGCATAGAAAACTTTCGAAAATGAAGAGGAGTTATTTGGTCAGGAACATGACGTCGCGCGCCAGCGGCAGCAGATGCTGGCCGCCATCGACCAGCAAGGTGGTGCCGGTGACGGCGCGCGCGCGGGCCAGGTAGCAGACCGCGTCGGCAATGTCTTGCGGGTCGCTGGAGCGCCCCAGCGGGGTTGCCCGATGCGCCTGTGCAAAACCGTCCGGGCTCTGGTCGCCCGACACCATGGTCAGGCCGGGCGACAGGCCCACCACGCGCACGCGCGGCGCCAGCGCCTGGGCCAGCATGGTGGTGGCGGTTTTCAGCGCGGCTTTGGACAGCGTGTACGACAGAAAATCGGGATTGAGATTGTCCAGCTTCTGGTCGAGCAGGTTGATCACCACGGCCTGCTGCCCGTCGGGAGTGGCCGCATGCAGGGCCTGGGCCAGCAGCAGCGGGGCGCCCAGGTTGGCCTGCATCAAAGTCGTCAGCAGGGAAGGCGAAAACGCCGTGGCGCTGTCGAATTCGAATTGCGCGGCGTTGTTGACCACGCAGCCCAGCGGGCCCAGCGCTTCAATCGCGCGCGCCACCAGCAGGCGCGTGGCCGCTTCGTCGCCCAGATCGCATTGCAGCAGCGCGGCGCGGCGGCCGAGCGCGCGGACGGCGTCGGCGGTGTCCTGCGCTTCGCGCGCCGAGTGGCGGTAATGCACGGCCACGTCCCAGCCGGCCGCCGCCAGAGCGAGCGCGATGGCGCGGCCGATGCGTTTGCCCGCGCCGGTAACTAATGCGGTCTGATGGGTGGTTCCCTGCATGATTGTTGATAGTGTCCCGTTGTGGCTACAATGCCGGAATGTCCTTACCTGAACCCGATCGCGACGCGCTGGCCGCGTCCCATGCCCTGCAGCAGCAGATTGCCGATGAAATCGCCCGCAACGACGGCGCGATCACCTTTGCCCGCTTCATGGAACTGGCCTTGTATGCGCCGCGGCTGGGTTACTACAGCGGCGGCGCAGCCAAGCTGGGCCAGGCCGGCGATTTTACGACCGCGCCCGAGTTGTCAAGCTTGTACGGCGCCGCGCTGGCGCAGACGGCAGCCGCTATTATCGCCCAAAGTGCGCCCAATCTCCTCGAATTCGGCGCCGGCACGGGCAAACTGGCGCGCGACGTGCTCACCGAACTGGCCGCCCTGGGCGTGCGGGTGGACAGTTATTCCATCATTGAACTGTCGGGCGAACTGCGCGCGCGCCAGCAGGAAGCCCTGCGCGACTTTCCCCAGGTGCGCTGGCTGGACGATTTTCCCGCATCCTTCAGCGGGGTGGTCCTGGCCAATGAAGTGCTCGATGCCATGCCGGTCCACCTGGTGCGCAAGGACCAGCACTGGCAGGAACTGATGGTGACGGTCGAACAGGGCACGTTCGCCTTCACGCCGCGCCCGTTGAGCGAGGCGCTGGCCGCCCAGCTGGCGCGCCAGGTCAGCGATGCCGAACTGCTGCCGGACGGCTACGTCACCGAATTGCACCCGCTCGGCTGCGCCTTCATGGCCTCGCTGGCGCGCATGCTGCAGGCGGGCAAGGGCGCCGCCATCCTGGTCGACTATGGCTTTCCCGCCCACGAGTATTATCTCGAACAGCGCAACGCCGGCACCGTGATGTGCCACTACCGCCACCATGCCCATCCGGAACCGTTTTACCTGCCGGGCTTGCAGGACATTACCGCCCACGTGGATTTCACCGCCATGGCGCTGGCGGCCCAGGATGCCGGGCTGGACGTGCTGGCCTATATGAACCAGGCGTCCTTCCTGATCGCGGCCGGGATTGGCGACTTGCTGCTGCGCTACGATCCGGCCGATCCCAAGCGCTATCTGCCGCAGGCGAACGCCGTGCAAAAATTGCTGTCGCCGGCGGAGATGGGCGAGCTGTTCAAGGTGCTGGTGGTCGGCCATGGCATCAGCCTGCCCGGGCCGCTGACGCACGCCGACCGCAGCCATCGCCTTTAGCGGGCTCTTGGCGCTGCGCCGTCCCACCGTGGCGCGGCCCGGATCGGCTATCATGAGAAACAGCTGACCTTTTCACTGCGACCCCGATCCATTCATGGCCAAGATTCATACCCACTACGACAACCTGAAAGTGGCGCGCGGCGCACCGCAGGAAGTCATTCGTGCGGCCTACAAGGCACTTAGCCAGAAATATCATC
Source organism: uncultured Oxalobacteraceae bacterium (assembly GCA_965650445.1). Taxonomy (GTDB): domain Bacteria; phylum Pseudomonadota; class Gammaproteobacteria; order Burkholderiales; family Burkholderiaceae_D; genus Telluria_A. The sequence goes on from CBFGOU010000187.1 coordinate 3,259, forward strand.
CCGACAAGAACCCGGGTGATGAAAAGGCCGCGCGCATCATGGCCATCGTCAACACCGCCTACGGCACCCTGTCGGACCCCATGCGCCGGCGCGAGCACGACGAATGGATTGCCGCCGAAGAATGGGAAATCGACTGGCTGGAAAGCACCCGCATCGAAGATGGCCGTTCGCCGGCCGACAAGGCGGCGGCCCAGTGGGACGAGCCGCACGTGCAGGCGCTGCCGCGGAAGCGCTGGCTGCGCGATCCGCGCTGGTGGGGCGGCATGGCGCTGTGCCTGGCGCTGGGCGGGGTGGCCGGTGCCTTGCTGATGGGACAATGCCGGGTGTTCCCGCTGGCGGTGGCCGGCGCCATGGTCAAGCCCGAGTCGCGCGCCAGCGCGCCGGAGCGCGACGAGCGGGCCGATCCGTGGGCGGTGTCGCGCGCCCAGAGCGCCGACAATGGCCAGGTGCCGGCGGACGTCAAGGCGCTCGGCATCACCCAGCTGGTGGTGCCGCCACGCGCCCCCGATTGCGACAGCGAACTGCATACCCTGGTCGCGCCCAACGGCGAGCCGTGGCCGTCCCAGTCCGGCTATGTCGAGGGCTACCCGGTCGGCAACCAGGGCAAGGAAATGGAATTGATGGTGGATAACTCGGCCAATGGCTCGCCGGTGCTGGTGAAGGTGTACGACATGGACCGGCGCTCGAACGTGCGCCACGTCTACGTGCTGGCGCACGACAGCATCACGGTGGACCAGCTGGCCGCCGGCAAGTACGAAGTGCGCTATCAGAACATCGAGGTGGGCGGCACCAAGGCCGACTGCCTGCTGCGCCACAAACGCGCCACCCTGGCCGCGGGCAGCGCCGCCACCACGACCCCTTAGGTACTCAGGTTCTCGATCAGGCCCATTTCGCCCGACGACATCAGCTTGTCGATATCCATCAGAATCAGCATGCGCTCGTCGATGGTCCCCAGCCCGATCATGTAATCGGAATTGAAGGCCGTGCCCATTTCCGGCGCCGGCTTGATCTGGTCCGGCGACAAGGTCGTCACGTCGGACACGCTGTCGACCACCATGCCCATGATGCGCCCGCCGATGTTCAGGATGATGACCACCGTGAACTGGTCGTACACCGGCGTGCCCAGGTTGAACTTGATGCGCATGTCGACCACGGGAATGATGATGCCGCGCAAATTGATCACGCCCTTGATGAATTCGGGGGCGTTGGCAATGCGCGTGACCGCTTCATAGCCGCGGATTTCCTGCACCTTGAGGATATCGATGCCGTATTCTTCGGAACCGAGCGTGAAGGCGAGAAACTCGCGGCCGATCCCGTCCTTGGCGGCGGTGCTGGCGCTGGAGGTGGAGGAGGTTGCTATCATAGCGTCGTGGTCCTTCTTATAAGCGGCCAGGGCGGCCTTGCGATGCAAGAGTAGCAGAGTCTCCATCCATTGACGAGGGGGACGAATCTTGCCGTAGGAAAAAAGCCGCACCGGGCTTGAATTCATGGCCAGCCTGGCAAGCTGGCGGCCGCCGCTGTCGCATCCACGCATCGAAACCCCGGCGTATCTGAGCGATCTGACAACGGCTCGTGCCCATATTTAACTTTTCCCCTCCGCTGCCGTAATATACTGACGCAATAATTGCGCACTGGAAAAAGCGTGCCCGCCTGCGCTGGTGACTGGAACCTCCCAAATGAACCAACTTGACGGCCTTACCGCACTGATCATCGAGCCCCATGCCGGCATGCGGGCGAGCATACACAATATGCTCAACCTGTGCGGCTTGACCAAGATCGACCACGCCGGCAGTTCCAACAATGCGATCAAACACCTGGGCCTGAAGGCCTTCGACCTGATCCTGTGCGAATACGACCTCGACGGTGGGCAGGATGGCCAGCAGCTGCTGGAGGATTTGCGCCACCATAAGCTGATCAGCCTCTCGACCATGTTCTTCATGGTCACCGCCGAAGGCAATTACGGCAAGGTCGTCAGCGCCGCCGAACTGGCCCCGACCGACTACATCCTCAAGCCCTTCACCGCCGACCGCCTGCTTGAACGGATCGCGCGCGCGCTCGACAAGCGCAATGTGTTCATGCCGGTGTATCAATTCATGGAAGTGGGCAACCAGCGCGATGCCATCGAGGCCTGCATCGATGGGGTGCGCGCGCACCCGCGCTATGCGATCGACTTCCTGCGCCTGCGCGCCGAGCTGCATATGTTCCTGGGCGAGCCGGCCGAGGCCGAACCGATCTACCAGCAATTGTACGAAGCCAAGGCGATCGCCTGGGCGCGCCTGGGTCTGGCCAAGACCCTGTTCATGCGCGAGCGCTATGCCGAAGCCCAGTCGATCCTGGAGCAACTGGTCGATACCAACAAAAAATTTGTCGACGCCTACGACTGGCTGGCCAAGACCCACGCGGCGGTGGGCGAGCTGGACAAATCACAGACGGTGCTGAGCAATGCCGTGGCGGTGTCGCCGCACGCGGTGCGGCGCCTGCGCAAGCTGGGCGAAACGGCGCTTGAAACGGGCGATACCGACACGGCTGAAAAAGTCCTCAAGCAAGTGGTGAGCAAGGCCAAGTATTCGGAATTCCGCGATCCGGAAGACCACGTCAAGCTGGTGCAAACCCTGGTCAAGAAAGGCGATCCGGTCCAGGCCGCCGCCGTGATCCGCGACCTGGACAAGTCCATGGGCGGGCAAAAGAATACCGCCGCGTGCAGCGCGATTTCCTCGGCCCTGGTGCACGAGTACACCGGCAACGAGACCCGCCTGAACGAATCGCTGGAAGCGGCCTTGAACGCCTGCAAGGACGCGCTGGGCCTGTCGCCCGAGGTCAAGATGGAGCTGGCGCGCAATTGCCTGCAAAATAATATGGAGGAGGGCGCCGCCGACGTCATGCGCGACGTGATGCGCAATGCCTCCAACAATGCCGCCATGGCCAAGGCCATGAGCGTGTTCGAAAAAGCCGGGCGGCAGGACCTGGGCACCGCGCTGGCCCAGGAAAGCCGCCAGGCCGTGGTCGACCTGGTCGCCTCCGGCGCCAGCAAGGCCAAGGAAGGCGATTTCCGCGGCGCCGTGTCCTTGATGGTCGAGGCGGTCAACAAGCTGCCGGACAACCCGCAAGTGGTGTTCAACGCGGCCGTCGCGGTGCTCAAGTGCCTGGAAAACATGGGCTGGGAAGAAAGGCTGGGCCAGTACGCGCTGTCGCTGATCGACACCGTGCGCCGGCTCGACCCGGTCAATCCCAAGCTGCCCGCGCTGGCCGGCCTGCACCAGCAGATCCTGAAAAAATACGACAAGGTGCGCGCCAAGAAGGCGTGAGGCCCTGGCGTTTTACCCTGAACCCGGTTTGTTACTTTTTCCATAGGCAGCGCTTCACCGATGACACCCAACGGCAATGACACCCGCAAGGTGCGCGCCACGCTGCTCAACAAGGTGTGCGGCGACGAAGACATGTTCGCGCTCGGCACCTCGGTGGCGCGGGTGGTGCAGATGGCGTCGTCCGACGACCAGGGCACCCACGACCTGGCCTATTACGTGCTGTCGGACGTCGCCTTGACCCAGCGCATTCTGCGCCTGTCCAATACCGCCCGCTACCGCACCGCCTCGGGCAGCACCGTCACCACCATTTCCCGGGCGATTTCCCTGCTCGGCTTCGACAACGTCAAGACCACCGCGCTGGCCATGCTGCTGGTCGATGCGCTGTCGAACAGCGCGCACGAGCAAAGCGTGCGCCTGGAACTGGAAACCTCGCTGTGCGCCAGCCTGGTCGGCCGCGAGATGGCGCGCTTTTCCTTCTACCAGGGCGCCGAGGAAGCCTCGATCGGCGCCTTGTTCAAGAATCTGGCGCCGCTGCTGGTGGCCTCTCACGAGCACGAGCGTTACCGCGAAATCAATGCGCTGACCGCCGGCGGCAAGCATACGCAGGGGCAAGCGTCGCAGATGATTCTCGGTTGTACCTACGACTCGCTGACGGAAGCGGTGATGGCCGAGTGGAAAATCCCCGACGTGATCGTGCGCACCCTGGCGCCCTTGCCGCCGGGACCGCAGAAAGTCGCGGCCAACCGCGGCGAGTGGATGCGTCAGGTCGCCGCCTTCGGACTGGAAGTGTCGCAGCTGCTGGGCCGCTCGGCCAATCCGGCCGCCAGCGCCGAGGCGCGCGCGCTGCTGACCCGCTACGGCGTGGCGCTGAACCTGGATGCCGAGAAAATGGAGGCCTTGTTTTCCACCGTCCAGGAAGAGATGAGCGGCCTGCTGCAAAGCATGAATATGCAGCCCCAGCCGCGCGTGCTGCAAAGCGATCCGGAACCCAGCGGCTTGCCCAATGTGCTGCTGCTGGCCACCATGGATGCCGGCGAAGAGGACAGCGGCGGCGTGCATCCCAGCGGCAAGCCGCTCAATGCGCGCGAACTGCTGCTCAACGGCGTGCAGGATGTCACCCAGATGCGTGCCTCCGGCCAGGGCAAGGTCAATGAAGTCATCCTGGCGGTGCTGGAAACCTTGTACCTCAGCATGGGCTTTCGTTTCGCCACGGTGTGCCTGAAGGATGCGCGCAGCGGCCAGTTCCGCGCCCGCCTGGCTTTCGGCGAAGACCATGCGCGCCGCCAGGCCGGCTTCACGTTCCCGGTCGGCGCCAGCCGCGATATTTTTCATCTGGCCATGGAAAACGATGCCGACCTGATGATCGCCGACGCGTCCAGCGCCAAGATCCGCGATCTGTTGCCGTCCTGGCACCGCGTCTTGCTGCCCGATGCCAAGAGTTTCATCATCCTGCCGCTGGTGGTGGGCAAGGTGCAACTGGGCCTGTTTTATGCGGACCGCATCCACACCGCGCCGGAAGGCGTGCCGCCCGATGAAACCTCGCTGATCAAGGCGCTCAAGGGCCAGGTGCTGGTGGCGCTCGCGCCGTAGATCCCGGCGCCCGGGGGCCGCCCACGAATTCGTGGAAGTGCGCCGCCGTCATCGGTGGGCCGAACAGGAATCCCTGCGCCAGCTTGCAGCCCTCGCGGCGTAGGAGGTGCG
>CBFGOU010000188.1:0-8221 GCA_965650445.1 uncultured Oxalobacteraceae bacterium
TATTAATACCTCCATGCCGGGCATCGATCCGTATGCGCTGTGTGCGGCCATCAAGGATGAGCCCGACGGCGCGCGCATCGCCGTGGTGCTGCTGGTCGGCCCGGCCTGCCCCTACGACCCGGTGCGCGGCAAGGCCGCCGGCGTGCGCGGCATCCTCGACAAGCCGGTGGCCGACCGCCATTTGCTGGGGGCGGCCAAGAAGCTGTTGTCCTTGCCTTGATTCCTAAGATGAGGGATGAGTTTTTGCACGATTTGAATCGTGCGGTTAAGCTTGGCGGGCTAATATTGCAGGTGTTAACCGATCTCCGCAGACAATGGCCGACAACGAACAATCCGATCCTCCCAACGCGCCCCGCGTCCCCGATCGCCGTGCTGCCGAAGCGCGCCCGCGCTACCAGAAAGAAAACGACACGCCGATGGCCCTGGCGCGCCGCGTACTGGCCTCGCGCTGGCGGGCGCTGCGCGACAAGATCGGACGCGATTACATGCGCCGTACCTTGCGGATCGGTATTTCAGCAAGGATTTTTCACCCGGAGCCGGGATCGACCGGCCTGCGCAGCAAGAATCTGCAGTATCTGGAAGAGTCGATTGCCCAGTGGGTGATGTCGCGCGACGTACTGGTGTTCATGATTCCCACGGTGAATACCAACGGCTTGCTGCACCCCAGTAATATCACCCTGCGCCATTACGCCCGCCACCTGGACGGACTGGTGCTGCAAGGCGGGGCCGACGTGTCGCCCCAGACGTATTCGGAAACGCCCACCCGCCCCGAATGGAACGGCGACCGCGCGCGCGACGTCTACGAACTGGAGCTGCTGCATGAGTTTGTCGATGCCGGCAAGCCGGTGCTGGGCATTTGCCGCGGCTGCCAGCTGATCAATGTCGCCTTCGGCGGCACCCTGTACCAGGACGTCGCCACCAATGTGCCGGAGGCGCTGGCCCATGTGCACAGCGATTATGATGCGCACCGCCACGCGATCGAATTCGCGCCGGGCTCCACGCTGGGGCGAATGTTTCCCGCCATCAAGGGCGCCGTGGTCAATTCGATTCACCATCAGGCCGTCAAGGATCTGGGCCGCGAGATCCGCATCGAGGCCATGTCGCATCCGGACGGCATCGTCGAGGCGATCCGCTACCAGCGCGCCGATTTCGTCATGGGCTTGCAATGGCACCCGGAATTTCACCGCGCCGGCGGCGCCGATCTGCTCGACTGCACGCCGATCCTGGACGAATTCCTGCGCTCGGCGCGGGAAACCCGGTTTTGAGATGCGACAAAGGCGACATCGGCGACAAATGCGTATATAATGGCGTGAACGCTCTTTCTGGAGGTGCGCCATGCATGCCGCTTTAGCTTGTATCCCTACATCGGCGGTCTCGTCGGAAGAACTGGACCGGTTCCGCCAGGTGGCGCTGATTCGCGACGAGCCGCGCTTTCGCCAATTGCTCAATGAACTGGTGGCGTCGAAAGTCGGCGTCGAGCCGGCGCGGCTTGCCACGCCGGACGAGCGCGAAGAAATGCTTGCGCGCCTGCGCGCACGGCCCGAGGCGCAGCCGGTCGACCCGTGGCAAGCCAGCGCCACCGACCTGCAGCAGGGCCGCATCGCCTTGCTGGCCGAATTCAATCGGCCGGGCAATCTGCCGCTGGCACGCTATGTCAGCCTGGCCGCCAAGTCGCGCCAGCACATTTATAAACTCATCAAGGCAGGCAAGCTGCTGGCGCTCAGCGTGGGCGGGCGCGGCATTCACATTCCCGACTGGCAGCTGGCGGCCGCGCCGGCGGCCCTGACCCAGGCCGTGCTGGCGCGCGCCCCCGGCGTGGATGCCTGGACCGTGTATCACGCGCTGAGCGCGGCCAGCGAGCGCTTCGGCGGCAAAGCCCCGGTCGACGCGGTCACCCTGGCCAGCGTGGATCGCCTGGCGGCGAGTGTGCTCGACACGCTCGGAATCCATCCTTGACCTTCCTCCTGCCGACCACCTGCATCGCATCGGGCGCCTCGCTGCTGCACGTCAGCCGCATTGCATATGCCGGCAGCGAGCTGTATTTCGGCTGTGCGGGCAACCGCTACGACGACCCGGCCGGCAATTATGGCGTGCTGTATGCCGCCTTCGACCTGCCGACCGCGCTGATGGAATCGGCATTCCACACCCACCGCTGGTACCGCGCGCCCCACCTGATGACGCAGCTGGAATTGGGCCAGCGCATGGTGCGCGATCTTGCCGTGTTCGACGCGCTCAGCGTGCTCGATCTGAACGCGCCCGGCGTCATGGCCGGCCAGCTTGGCCTGAACCTGAACCAGCTCACCAGCCGCGATTACCGCCACACCCAGCGCATCGGCGCCCTGGCGTATGCGCAGCCGGGCATCGACGGTATTTTGTATCCGTCGCGGAACAACTATCCCGGCCTGTGCCTGGCGCTGTTCGACCGCTGCCGGCCCAAACTCGGCCTGGTGGCCGATATCGCGCTGAACCAGCACCTGCATTGGCCGCATTTCCAGCGCCAGTACGCGGTAAGGGTCACCCCTATTTAGCCCCCCTGAAGCGCTCGATGGCCGCATTCACCATGCCCTCGGCGCTGCCCTGGTCTTCGTACTGGCGGCGCAGGTAGGAAGCGTCGCTGCCCTGGTCGGCCGCGGCGGTCAAGTGGCGCAGCGCCGCCGTGCTGCCCAGCAGTTCGCCCTGGCGCTCCATCTTGCGCAGCGTGGTCAGGATATCTTCGCGCAGCGACATCGTTTCGTAAGTCTTGGGATGGGTGATGGCGCCGTCGAGCCCGAACCGGCAGGCCTGGAAGCGGTTGAAGTTATACACCAGGTAGTCGTCCTCGACCGGCGGCTCTTCGCGCCGCTCGAGCAGATAGCCGCACAGCGCCTGCAGGTAGCCGGCCAGCGCGGCGGCGCGCTCCACCGTCAGCGGGGTGTCGCACACGCGCAGTTCGATGGTGCCGTATTCCGGCTTGGGCCGCACATCCCAGTAAAAGTCCTTCATGCTCTTGATGATGCCGGTGCCTTCCATCTTGGCGAAGTAGACGTTGGCGAATTCTTCCCAGCTCAGGGTGAACGGCGCCCGCCCGCTCATCGGGAAGGCGAACACGGAATTCAGCCGGGCCGAATTGAACAGGCTGTCATGTCCCTGCACGAAGGGCGACGAAGCCGACAGCGCAATGAAGTGGGGAATGTAGCGGTTCAGCGAATGCAGCAGGAACATGGCGTCGTCGCCGGAGGCGCAGCCGATGTGCACGTGCTGGCCGAATACCGTGAACTGCTTGGCCAGGTAGCCGTACAGCGAGGACAGTTCGCGAAAGCGCTCCTTCGGATAGATTTTCTGCTCGGACCAGTGCTGGAACGGGTGGGTGCCGCCGCCGCACAGGCCGATATTGAGCTGGTCGGCGGCGGCCACCAGGGTGTCGCGGATCTCGAGCAGTTCGGCCAGCAGCGGCACGTGCGCCGAGTGCACGCTCGAATTAATTTCGATCATGCTCTCGGTGATTTCCGGCGTGACGTTGCCGGGAAAAGGCTTGCGCGCCAGCAGGTGCAGCAAGTCCGGGCTGGCGGCGGTCAGGTTGAAATCCGACAGGCTCACCAGCTGCAGTTCAAGTTCGACGCCGAAGGTCAGGGCCTTGGAATCGGCAAAGGGTTCGAGTGGCATGTCAGCCCTCCGTGGTTTCCCGCGCCCACACCAGCGCGCGTTGAATGATGATCGGACCGAAGACTTCAAGCAGCATCGTGACCGCGGCCATGGCCTGCAATTCCTCGGCCACGTCGACCCCGCGCAGGCGCGCATGTTCGAGCAGCAGAATCACGAAGACCGACAGCGGCGCCAGGCCGAGCCCGGTCAGGATGCCTTTGCGCCAGGATATGCCGGACAAATGCGCGAACGCCGTCACGCCGGCCGTTTTGGTGATCAGGCGCATGGCCACCACGCCCAGGGCCATTGCGCCGCCGGCCAATATCTGGCGCCAGTCGAGCGTGGAGGCGGCATACACGAACAGCATCACGGTCAAGACTTCGCCGAGCGCGCCGAAATTGCGCTGTGCCTGGCTGAACGCGATGCGCCGGTGGCGCGCCACCAGCCCGAACGCGAGGCTGGCCACCACCGGCGAGAGCTGGGTGGTGTAGGTCAGCGCCACCAGCAGGATCACCGCCAGTGCGAAGCCGACGGTGGCGTCGTGGGCCAGGTTGCCGAGCTGGCGCAGCACGGCCGGCACCACCAGGCCGAACACGGTACCCACCAGCAGCGACATCGACAGGGCCACCAGGCTGTTGAGGGTGGCGTCGCCGATGTCTTCCGAGGTGTGGAACAGCCAGAAGCCGACCACCACGTTGAAGGTAAACACGCACAGCACGCAGTTAAGCGCCGACAAGTGCAGCACGCGCTCGGTCACCTGGCCCGAGCTGCGCATTTCGTTGACCACGCGGATCACGGTGGCGGGGGAGGTGGCGATGGCCAGCGCCGCCACCATCAGCGCGGTCATGATGGAGGTGTCGAAGGCCATTGCCACCAGGTACACGCCGACGAAGGTGAGCAGCGCCTCGACCAGCGAGGCGGCCCCGAACCAGGGGTTGGTGCGCAGCCAGCGCAGGTTGATGCGGTAGCCGAGTTCGAACAGGATCAGGCCGAAGCCCACATCGGCGGCAATCAAGGCCTGGCCGCCTTCCGATGGCGGCAGGACGCCCAGCTGGGTACTGGCCAGGGCGAAGCCGACCAGTCCGTAAAAGCTGATGCGCGGCAGGCCGGTCAGGCGCTGGCCAAACTCGCCCGCCAGCCAGGCAAGGCAGATTGCCACAGGCCACGAGAGGTTGGTCAGGATCGTTAACAGGTCTGGCATAAAGTCCTTCAGAGTTGACGGGAATTTAAAGCCGCCAAATTCTACAAGACCCACCCCCGCGCACGATTCGGATGCTTAAACTTCGTGCAACTTGGTCAAACCGCTATTTACTCAGCTGTCGCATGGCCCGTTCGAGCCCGTCTATGGTGACGGGAAACATGCGGTTGTTCATGATTTGGCGGATCAGGGCGACCGACTGGCGGTATTGCCACACGCCTTCCGGCTCCGGGTTGAGCCAGATGAATTTGGGAAAGGCGCTGCAGAAGCGCGCCAGCCACTCTGCACCGGCTTCCTCGTTGTTGTATTCCACCGAGCCGCCCGGCGCCAGCACTTCGTAGGGGCTCATGGTGGCGTCGCCGACAAAGATCAGCTTGGTGTCGGGCGGATATTTACGCAGCACGTCCCAAGTGGGGAAGCGCTCGGCGCTGCGGCGCCGGTTGTTTTTCCACAGGTAATCGTAGACGCAGTTGTGGAAATAAAAGAATTCCATGTTCTTGAATTCGCTGCCGGCCGCCGAAAACAGTTCTTCGGTGCGCTGGATGTGGTCGTCCATGCTGCCGCCCACGTCCAGCAGCATCAGCACCTTGATGTTGTTGCGCCGTTCCGGCTGCATCTTGATGTCGAGGTAGCCGGCGTTGCTGGCGGTGGCGCGGATGGTTTCGTCCAGCGCCAGTTCCTCGTCGGCACCGTCGCGCGCGAACTTGCGCAGGCGCCGCAGCGCCACCTTGATGTTGCGCGTGCCCAGCTCGCGGTCGCTGTCGTAATCGCGGTAGCTGCGCTGTTCCCATACTTTGACGGCGCTGCGGTTGCGGCCCTGGCCACCGATGCGGATGCCTTCCGGATTGGTGCCGCCGTGGCCGAACGGCGAGGTGCCGCCGGTGCCTATCCATTTGTTGCCGCCTTCGTGGCGTTCCTTCTGTTCGTTCAGCAGTTCCCTGAGCCGGTCCATCAGCTTGTCGTAGCCGAACTTTTGCAGCTGGGCTTTTTGCTCGGGTGTCAGTTCGCGCTCCATCCGCTTGACCAGCCAGTCGAGCGGAATGGCGGCGTTGCTGTCGAAGGCGGCGTTAATGCCGTGGAAGTATTGGCCGAAGGCGCGGTCGAACCTGTCGAAGTGGGCTTCGTCCTTGACCAGGGTGAGACGCGCCAGATAATAGAAGTCGTCCAGCGACAGGGTGATGACCTGCCGGTCCAGGGCTTCGAGCAAGGTGAGAAATTCCTTGATCGTGACCGGAATCCTGGCGTCCTTGAGCGTGAAGAAAAAGTCGATCAGCACCTTGCTACCTGCTCGGCTTAACGGTTGGCTCTCGACATGGCGATCAGGCGTTCGAACAGGTGCACGTCCTGTTCGTTCTTGAGCAGGGCGCCGTGCAGCGGCGGCACCACCGCTTTGGCATCGGGGCTGCGCAGCGCTTCGGGCGGGATGTCCTCGGCCATCAGCAGCTTGAGCCAGTCGAGGAACTCGGACGTGGACGGCTTTTTCTTCAGGCCGGGCACGTCGCGCACCTCATAAAAGCTGTGCAGCGCGCTGGCCAGCAAATCGCGCTTCAGGCTCGGGTAGTGCACCTTGACGATCTGCTCCATCGTGTCGCGGTCGGGGAACTTAATATAGTGGAAGAAGCAGCGGCGCAGGAAGGCGTCCGGCAATTCCTTCTCGTTGTTGGAGGTAATGATGACCAGCGGACGGTGTTTGGCGACCACCATTTCGCGCGTTTCGTAGACGTAAAATTCCATCCGGTCCAGCTCGCGCAGCAGGTCGTTGGGAAATTCGATGTCGGCCTTGTCGATCTCGTCGATCAGCAGCACCACCGGTTCCGGCGCGGTGAAGGCTTGCCACAGCACGCCCTTGACGATGTAGTTGTGGATGTCGCGCACGCGCTCGTCGCCCAGTTGCGAGTCGCGCAGGCGCGAGACGGCGTCGTATTCGTACAGGCCTTGCTGGGCCTTGGTGGTCGACTTGATGTGCCACTGCATCAGCGGCATGTTGAGCGCGGCGGCCACTTCCTCGGCCAGCATGGTCTTGCCGGTGCCGGGTTCGCCCTTGATCAGCAGCGGACGCTGCAAGGTCAGGGCGGCGTTGACGGCCAGTTTCAGGTCGGCGGTGGCGACGTACTGGTCGGAACCCTGGAAGCGGGGAGGGCTGCTTGCATGCATGGGAATGGCTGGCGAAAATGACGATTGTCTGAGTATATGCGATTCAGCAAGCGCCGGCTGCACGCCGCAGGCCCGTGGCGCCGCGTCGGCCGATTCAAATAGCGTCGGGCAAGGTGGTTTGCGTGGTCAGCATTGGTTCGCCGAGCAGCTTGGTCTTGTAACTCATCAGATCCGCTTCAGGGACGTCAAAGCGCTCGAACCACTCTATCGCTGCCAAACCGGTCAGGCGTGGCTCACCGTCATGCGAACCTTCATGCAAGTGTTCGATCGGCGATATTCGAATGTCCGCCAATGCCATTGCGGGCAATATATAGATGGCCGGCTTGGGATCCAGTTCGACAGCGGCGATCACGGGTTCCGGGCCGGCTTGGATGACTAGCCCACTGCCGTAGTCATACTTTGCAAACCAGCTGACAGGGAGTTCGGAACGCAGCGTCGCGAGCCCGCCCACCTTCTCCACCATGGAATTGTTGATCGCGGTGAGCCAGCTCACGTTGACGATGTGATCTTCGATGCCCTTGTCGTGCCGGGCGGCGATCAGCACGGCGTTTCCGGCATCGAGCCCCGCCATCTTGGAAACCATGAACGCTTCCGTCGATTCGTTGGCGTGCGCCCGTGGAAGCGAAAGGTTTAACGCGAATCCGCCGTGCCCGTGCTCTGCTTTGAGAAGCCGAGCAAAGTCAACAAATAGTTTCTGAAACAGGATTGGATTCTGCTCGACTAGTTCCCGCGGCAATGCAAATTGAAGGCAGTCAAGTCCGTTATCCCCAAGTTTCGCTTCCCAGGCCCGCAGGCCGGACGCATAAAAGAGCCAAGGGCTGGCGTCGTGCGGCTTTTCGCCTCCGATGTACGCGAAACTTACATAGTCGTCAGCGTCCATCTTTTTGAGCATCGCGCGCATCGACGGCGCCTTGGCATACGCATATTTGTCCGGACCCTGAGGCGGTTCCTCTCTCCATAGCCAAGTCAGGTGATCTTTGGCAATTGCCTCGTAAGCGTCAAAGCATTTGCACAGCGCTTCTCTGATTTCGGGCGTATGCGAGCCTCTGAAGTAAAGCGTGCCTCGAACGGCGATCGTGGCTCCGACATAATCCTCGGGACCGTAACGCATCAGCATCGCGCCCGGCATCACGCCGTGCTCGTGGGTCTGGCTCCACTTGGCCATAAATTCAGCCATATCTGGTTTTGCCACTGGCCCCGTTGGCCAGGTTAAATTCCCCCACCTTTGGCTAGGTCAACCTCCCCCAG
>CBFGOU010000189.1:0-8177 GCA_965650445.1 uncultured Oxalobacteraceae bacterium
TCCACGGTGACGATGACGGCTTGCGCACGCCGCCCGCCATGGCGCCGAAGCAAATCGTCATCGTGCCAATGTTGCGCGGTAAGCCTGAAGACGTGGAACTCAAAGAGTATTGCACCGCGCTCGCCGCCGCCTTACAGGCGCTGACCCTCGCAGTGGGCGCGGCGCGCGCCGAGGAACTGCGCACAACTTACCTGCCATTCAACGCCCAAGATCCGCCAGCCGCCGGCGTCAACCGGGCCGTGGTGCCCGTGTCCACGGTGTTCGTTGTGCTGACGGCCGTCGCGATCGCAGCCACCAAACGCCAGGCGTGGACCCGCGCCCCGCAGGCAGCGCTGCTGCCGGAGCGCTTCGTGCTGATTGCAGACAGCGGCCCCGAACATCTTGAAGTGCTCGGCGGCCTGGTGACGCAGCCATTGGCCGTGGGGCCGGATCCGCTGGCGGAACAGAGCGAGCAATTCCAGCAAGCCGACGGTGACCTGATCATGCCTGACCAGTTGCTCTGGATGTCCGACTTTGCCACGGCGCTCAAGGCCGGCATGGCGTTTCGCGTCGATCTCAGCGCGCGCCAGGCGGCCGAAGGGTTTGATCGCTTGTATGTGCTTGGCGTGCGGCTCAATCCCGATCCGCAGCAATCGCGGCAAGACTTCGAACACCTGCTTGCACACCATGCGGCCGGCCAGTCCGGGTTCGCGATCGTCCCGCAAGGCACGGCGACCAATAACAGTGAACAGGGCTCCACCGGCTGGACCCGGGTGCAGGAGGCCGACGAGTTGTTTCCTCTGTCGCGCATGGCCACCGCCGGCCAACAGCAGTTTGACGAAAATGCGACCGCGCCCTACACCAAGACTGACGGGCTGCACCTGGCCGAAGCACTCGGCATCGATGCGGCCGTGCTGCAAGCGGTACCGAATGCCGACGGCCTTGACCAGGTGCAGGCGCGCGCCATGAATATGGCACTGTTCCCGGCAACCCTGGGCTACTGGCTCGACACGCAGCTGCTGCCCTCATTCGGAGCCGAGACGATCGCGCGGATCCGCCGGCATTTCGTGGAGCGGGTCAGCGGCCGCGGCCCGGTTCCCATCGTACGCATAGGGAAGCAACCGTACGGTATCGTAGCCACGACCGCCTTTAGCCGCATGACGTGGATGGACGCGATTGACGATGGCGGTGAGTTTCGGACAGCGGCCCGCTCCAAAGACCGTCAATTCTTGATGACGCTGCGCGACATCCTGCGCACGATCGCGCTGCGGTATTGGGACACGCTCGCGCTGAACGCGCCCCGCGTGGGACGGCGTAGCGCGAAACCTCAGCAGCAACTGCTCGACATCATGGGCCTGCACCCGTCCTCGGTTGAATTTCACCTGCAAATACTCGATAGCGCTGACCGCATCTGGAACGAGTACAAATTGGGCTCGAAACGCCGCGCTGTGCTAGAGGCTTCAATGCGGGCCAAGATGCAGGCGACCTTCCAGGTACTGAAGGACCTGGGTTACGGCGGCAAGGAGCCCGAGATCACAGCGAAATTTTTATCGGAAGTGGCGGGACCGATGACGCGTCCGGTGATCGACGTGCCGCCGCTGTCGGAGACGGCCGAGCTGACTTTGTGCACGCCCGACAGCAAGAACTACCTAAGCTGGTGCCGCGAAAAAGCCAGAAGCGCTTTCGAGGATTTGCGGCTGCAGCGCGGCTTCAGCGAGGGCAAGACCCCGAACGCGCTGTTGTACCACGTGCTGCGGCATGCCCTGCAACTCGGCTATCACAGCACCGCCTTCGACCTGCACGAAGCGCACGAACTGCTCACCACCGACAGGATCACCGCCTACAAGGAACCGCTGTTTGTGCACGTGGCCGAGGGCACGGGCACCGAAAGCCGCTATGGCATGCTGTACGCAAAGCAGCCTGTGATCACCGGCTCGGCCAACAGCACGGTGGCGGAGTTTATTCCCAAGTGGCTGGCCACGCTCGGCCAGAACAGTACCCTGGCCGCGCAAATCGAAGCGCTGCCGGTGCTGGAGCATGCCACCACCGCCGCTCTCGAGCGCGCCTTTGCGGAGCACATTGACCTGTGCAGTTATCGCTGGGACGCCTGGATGCTCAGCCTGGTGAACGAGCGCCTGCACCGCATGCGCCGTCCATCCGGCGATGCGAGCACGCGGCGCCAGGGCCTGTATCTGGGCGCGTTCGGCTGGGTGGAAAACCTGAAGCCGGACCAGGGCCAGCGCTCCGCCGTGCAGTTGAACGAGGCCGAGGCCGCGGTATTCAACAAATCCGGCCAGCCACCCCTGTTCCGCGATGGCGCCAATGCCGGCCACGTGCTGGCGCCGTCGCTGAACCACGCGGGCACCGCCGCCGTGCTTCGCAACGGCTACGTGGCCAACGCCACGCCAGCCCAGCCGGACCTGCTTGCCATAGACCTGTCGTCGGCGCGCGTGCGCATCGCGATCCAATTCATGGAAGGCATGCGCAACGGCCAGCCATTGGGCGCGCTGCTGGGCTACCAGTTCGAGCGCCGGCTGCACGACCGGCACAACGAAGCCGAGATGGACCGCTTCATCTATCAAGTGCGCAAGACGTTTCCACTGGCGTCCAAGCACCTGGTCGATACGGCCAACCCGGAGGCGGACAATGCTGCCATCCAGGCGGTGGAAGCGCGCAATGTGTGCGATGGCCTGCTGCTGATCGAGCACGTGCGCACCAGCGCCGTCAAGACTTACCCATGGGGCAAGGCGCTGGAGCCGGCCGACGCCACCCAGCGCGCCATCATCGATGAAGAGGTGCTGAATCTGTTTCAGATCCACGACGCCATCTCGGACGTTTCCATTTCCGAAGCAGTCCATCAGCTCATGGTCGGGAACACCGATCGCGCGGCGGCGGCGATGGACGCCACCAGCAAAGGCAGCTTCCCGCCCGAACCGGATGTCGTGCGCACGCCTCGCAGCGGTATCGCGCTGACGCACCGCGTGGCCTTGCATCTGCCGGTCGATGCAGTCGCTGCCGCAGGCGCCAACGTACGCGGCGTGGTCGAACCGGCCATCGACCGCTGGCTCGAAAATATCTTCCCGCCCGTGGCCGATATCGTTGTTCACGTCGAGTTCCGCAACGGCGCGCCGGGCGGTCCGCCGGTGCCGGCGGACGTGACGATGCAGGATCTTGGGCTCGGCCCTGTCGACCTGCTCTACATCCTCGATTTTGGCAACGACCAGGCCATGGGCGAACTCGATGACCGCATCGTCAACCACATCATCACCACGCGCGGCCTGTCGCCCGATGGGTCAGTGCTGATCCGCTACACCGAGCCAGGCGGCCTGAAAAAGTCAGCCTTCGAAGTGGCGCCGCTCGCCGCCAGCCTGCGCTCGCTGCTGCTCAATGCAAGGCCGCTGCGGCCCACCGACGCGGCGATGCCGAACGAGGTTGATCGCAGCGTCGACGCCGGTGTGGCGATCGCACCTGCCCAGATGACCGCCGCACGGACAGCGGTGGCGCAGATCAGGACCGACGCAACCGCGCTGCGCGCGACGATCGACCCGCTTGCGCTCCCCGCTTCCGCGTTTGCCGCGGTGGTGGGCGCGGTTGACGGACTAAGTACCTCGTTCGTCGATTTGCAGCACCGGGCGGCACTGGCGGGAGTCGCTTTATCCAGCCCTGGATCGATCCTGCGGGCGCGCAGCGAATGGTTTCAGCAGGTGCGCGCCGCCGCCGTCAAGGTGGCGGACCGGTGGTCGGCCAAACTCGCCGCCTGCGATGCGATGCTGGCCGAAGCGGTCAATCCGGCGAACAGCGATCAGATGAGGCTTGACGCGATCGAGCGCGCCGAACGCGAAGTCTCCACCGTCTACACCGATCCGATACCTGCGACACCAGCGCTGTATCTGCCGATTGTGCAGGCCAAGCGCGCCACGTTTGCCGGTGCCCTGGGCGCCGTGCAGGCAGTGGGCACATCTGCGGCGGCCGATATCCAAACATTGTGGAACGCGTGGAGCGCGACCTTCCCTGGCCGCGCGGCGATCGACCTTGCAGTCGACACGACGGCCGCGCAAGAAGACCTGGCGCGCGCGCTGATAGGCTCGATGCAGTCGCTGACATCGAGCCTCATCACCGAACTAGCCCAGCGCATTGCGAAGGCCGACAAGATGATTGCCGACGCGGCGACAGCAGCAGGCGAGGCGCAGGTACAACTGCTCACCGACGCCGTCAAGGCCTTGCTCGGTGACGGGGCGCGCATCATTCCACGATTTACCTTATCGGCCGATCACGGCGATGAATGGCAAAACGCGTTCGACGGACGGGGCGCGCTGCTGACACACCTGCTGCCCGCGCGCGACTTTCCCGTTGACGACTGGATGTACGGGATCGCGCGCGTTCGGCCCAAGCTGCACGATTGGGAAAACGTGGTCTTGCTGACCGGCGCATTCGGCACGGCCGAACCGTCGCTGGCGCCGGTGCAGTTTCCATTCAACGCGGCCGAGCCGTGGCTGGCGATGGAACTGCCCGCCGCATTCGAACTCAACAAATCGGGCGACCATCTGCTCTACACGGCGGCCTACGCGGGCGGCGCTTTCGACAAGAACGCGCCCCAGTTCGGCGGCTTGTTGATCGACGAATGGACCGAAGTGATCCCGGCGACGAAAGAAACCGCCGGGCTGGCCTTCAACTTTGATCGGCCAAACAACGAGCCGCCGCAGAGCATGTTGCTGGTCACGCCCGCGAGTGGTGGCCACCAGTGGAGTTGGGAAGATCTACAGCTGGCCATTCCCGAAACCTTCGACATGGCGAAGAAGCGCGCCGTGGAACCGCGCGACATCAGCGCTTCACCGCTCTCGCGCTTGCTGCCGGCGACATTGATGGCGTTCACGACGCATGCGATGTCGATCAGCAGCGAACTGCGCGTGGCCGATATCCTTGTTGCCGAGAAAAGGGTGAACCTGAATGGCTAATGTAATCAAACCACCGCTGGATATGGCCGCCGCCCTGGAGATCCGCACCCTGCCCTCCATCACGCGTTGGGAGCGGGTTGAAGGCATCCCTCGCGCGCATGATCTGGCGCGGGCGCTGCGTGCCGAAGTGCGCGATCCTTTGTGGATGCTCGCGCGGCAGTGGCAATTGGGCGAGTTCATCGGGGACGACGCGGGTTCGCCGGTGTTCGCCAAGCTGCATATCAAGACGACCAAGCTGACCACGTATGCGCCGCGCGACGGCGCCGAGCAGGCGTTTGACGACAGCACGCCGCTGGAGAGCCGCGTCGAACAGCGGCCCATCGCTTTCACGGCTGGCGCACAGCGCCTGTCGCTCGACCTGCGGCTGCTGATGGGCCGTCAATGGCTGAAACTGGTCACGCGGGACGGATTGCCGTTTGCGGCTGGCTTTAGAGCCGTGTTCAAGGTGGAAGTGCCGGATCCCTTGTCGCCACTTTCGGCGGGCGTGTGCGCGCATCCCGAGGCCTGGCAGCACGAGGCCGCCTTCGCGGGCCGCGCCATGGATGGCTATCTCTGGTATCAATGGCTGGTGGCGCGTCCTTCTCCGCGCGACTATTCCACCTTGCCGCCGCCGCTGGTGATCGGCGGGGCCGATGCCGATGCTGTCGATCTGTTGGGAGATCGCTTCATCGCGTGGTTTGACCAACTGATCGACCAGCCCTTGAAGCCGGAAGAAAACGCGTGGGATCCCGCGCGACTGGAGTATCGCTTTGAGTGCTCGGCGCCGCTTGCCGACGGCCGGAAAGAGTTTGCGGCCGAAGAATACTACCTCGGCGATCTGGACTGGTACGCGCTCGACGCGGCGCCCGCGAGCGCGGCGCCGGCGCAGCGGCCCGAGGTTCAGTCCGAGATTATTCAGAGCTTTATTCCGACCTCCGTCGAGTTCTCTGGGATGGCCAATCCGCGTTGGTGGACCTTTGAAGATCGCAAGGTTAACTTTGGCGCTATCAAACCCGATACCACCGATATCGCCAAGCTGCTGATGCTCGAGTTTGGGCTCGTGTATAGCAACGACTGGTGCATCGTTCCCGTGCCGCTGGCTGCTGGCACGGTGGCGGATGTGGCCGGTCTGGCCGTGACCAACGTCTTTGGCGAGCGGCTATGGATCGAGCCGGCGGGGCAGGCGCCGGAACAGGTGTGGCAGCGCTGGAGCATGTTCACGCAGCACCAGATTACGCCATCGCGCACACCCAGCACCAGCCTGCTGATGCTGCCGACCGTGCCCAAGGTCCAAGAGGGTGAACCGCTGGAAAAAGTGATCATTGTGCGGGATGAAATGGCGAACATGGTGTGGGGGATCGAGGACACGATTCCCTTACCGCACGGGGTGGGAAGGTCGGGCCATGGCGCCGCTGCCGAGACGCTGCGCTTTTTCGAGCGGCTGGTGGGCGGTTTGCCCCCCGTGCCTGCGCTGGTGAACGAGGCGAAGGTGCGCTATGAGGTGATGAGCACGGTGCCTGAGAATTGGATTCCGTTTATTCCGGTGCACGTGCCCGGTGACAATCGACAGATCCAGCTGCAGCGCGCCAGCCTGCCGCGCCGGGTTGAAAACCAGGTTGGGCCTGGGGAAAAGATCAAGCCGCGCACTTCCCTGCTCAGAGAGGGACTCGATCGCGTCGCGCTAGAAGCGTATTTTGTGCACGAGGAGGAAGTACCGCGGTCGGGAGTGCAGGTGACGCAGGCGTTTCAGCGGACACGGTGGACTGATGGGCGGGTCGTTATCTGGTTTGGGGCGACCAAGCGGGTTGGGCGTGGGGAAGGGTCGAGCGGATTGCAGTTTGATCGGCTGGTGGCGGTGCCGAAAAAAACATAAGCGGGTCTGTGTGACGCTGCTGATTTGTAGGTGGTCACACTGCCGCGCTGAAGATCGTCGGGGCGTCTCACCTTCCTTCAAACACGACAATCATTTTCCTCCAATTCCACCAGCAATTTGAATCGAGGGCGATCGATGCCGCTGTTGACTCTACTTCTTGCGCTCGGAACTGGCGCCGAGGCCAGCCTTGCCGCGAAGCCCATGCCGGACGACGCAGAATCCATCATACGCTCTGTACACCTTGCTGCGAAGGCAAAGAATTATTCGGTCGCGGTAGGGACAGGAATCGCCTCCTGCCCCCCGCACAGATCCCTGCGAGCGGAACTACCGCACAAGGCTCTTACCTCGGGTGTTTGACGTAAAACCGTTCGGATGGATAAGGGTGCATATTGCGATATGGCGGGATGTGGCGTTTCACCAGACAATTGAATCGCTGCCACGAGAGACGGTGACGCTGGCTACGACGCATCAACATTCGCCGCCACGCCCGGCAGACTTCGCTTCGGAAGCTGGTCAGTCGATAGGCATTGCCGGGAACTGCGAAGTAATTGAAGTACCCCCGCACCACGCCTGCCAGCCACTTGCCGACCTGCGGAATGGGCAGATGCATCTTCTTTCTCAACTGTTCCCGTATTGCTTTTAACGTTGCCCGCATCCTCTTCTTGACGGTCAGCCGCAGTTCCGTGAACCACCCGGCCCTCAATGACCGAACCGGGCGGCGTTGCGCGAGCCAGCCGTAAGCAATGATCGGGGCAATGCCACGGACCGGCAGTTGCTCGCCCGCCGGTACCGCGCTGCCGTCGCAGCGGCCAACTCCATGGTGCTGGTACGCACCAGCTGGTAAATGGCGCCTGGCCGGCGCCCCGGTCGACCTGCAGCTGCTCACCGGCCGGTACCGCACTGGTCCCGCCAGCGCTCGCCGCGCGGCCGCCGCAGTGGCTAGTACCACGTGGTGGGCTGTAGCAACGAATGGCATCAATGATAGACACCCTTCCCACTAAACGCCTCAGGCGTGGTTAGTGGCGCGGATCAACTTTACACCGTATATTTGAATAAATCAGAAAAAGTTTCTAAAAAAAATTCCAGTCTCAACTTATGCGAGAAAAATCTCAACTTATGCGAGACTCAACGGGTCGCCGCAGGGGCAAGTTCGCTGCTCAAGCAAAGCGCGAAAAATCCGGCTTGCGCTTTTCAAAGAATGCGGTGAAAGCCTCCTTCGCCTCCGCCCCTTGCAGCATGGCCCCGAACTGCTGGTTTTCGACCGCGATGGCGTCTTGAATCGCACCAGTGCGCGCGCGCTTCATCAGCGCCTTGGTGGCGCGGATCGATGCCGCCGGCAGCGCCACCAGCTTGGCCGCCTGGCCGCGCGCGAACACGTGCAGTTCCTCCGG
>CBFGOU010000190.1:0-8150 GCA_965650445.1 uncultured Oxalobacteraceae bacterium
CTTTCGACGCGGCCACCAGCACCATCGCCGTAAATACCAGCACACCCGTGTAATGGCGCGACAGGATCGAACGCTGGCTTTTCATCATCCCCTTGACGCGCAAATACACGCGCCAGACCAGCACGGGAGCCAAGACTATGAGGGCGAGCGTTGTTATATTCATCTTCGATTCAGCCGGCAAACGGAACGCGCATTGTAAACCACCGCTGCCGGGGCACGCGCGTACGCGTCCGTTTGACTTTCACCTGCGAAATGCGCACCATGGGGCATCTTTCTTGTTGAGGCCCTGATGCAGACCAGTGTTCCCGCCGCGCCCGTGACACGTGCCCTGTTCGCATCGCCCCATGCGAACGCCCAATACCAGCTGCCGCCCGAACCGCTGCAGGCCATCGTCGACGCGGCCCGCCCGCCCGCGCTGGCGCTCTCGCCGCAGCGCAATCTGGCCGCGATGATCGATACGCCGGCCCTGCCCAGCATTGCCGAGGTGGCGCAGCCGGAGCTGAAACTGGCCGGCTTGCGCATCAATCCCCGCACCTACTCGCCCAGCCGTTTTTCGTTCGGCAGCGGCTTGAGCATCCTGAACATCGACACGCGCAAGCAGACCGCGCTGGACGGTCTGCCCAAGCCGCTGCGGCTGGTCTCGAGCGCATGGTCGCCGGACCAGCGCTACCTCGCATTCACGCACATGGCGTATGCCGCCAAGGGCGGCGGCGGAGCGGTCGAACTGTGGCTGGTCGACGTGGCGGCGGCCAGCGCCAGGCGCCTGACCACCCGTCCGCTGGCGTATATCTCCGGGGGCGGCTTCGGCTGGCTGCCGAATGCGTCCGGACTGCTGGTGTATCTGAAGCCGTCCGCCGCGGCACGCGCACCGCAGGGAACCGGCGTACCCAGCGGCCCGAGCGTGCAGGACAGCGGCGAGAGCGCGCGTACGCGTCAGCTGCGCACCTACGCCGACCTGCTCAAGAACGAGGAGGACGCGCGCCTGTTCGAGCACTACGCCACCACCCAGCTGGCGCTGGTGGACCTGCACGGCAAAGTGAAAAAGCTGGGCGCGCCGGATATGTTCATTGGCGCCTCGGTGGCGCCGGGCGGGCAGTACATCCTCACCCAGACGCTGCAACGGCCGTTCTCGTACATCGTGCCGGCGTCCTCGTTTGCGCGCCGCATCGATGTGCGCGACCTGTCGGGCAAGGCGGTGCACCTGGTGGCCAACCGGCCGCTGGAAGAGGGGCTGCCGCCGGGGAACGACGCGGTCTCGCCCGGCGTGCGTCATGTCGGCTGGCGCGGCGACGCGCCGGCCACCCTGGTCTGGGCCGAGGCGCAGGATGGCGGCGACCCGGCCGTGGCGGTGGATGTGCGCGATATCGTCTACTGCCAGCGCGCACCCTTTACGGAAGCGCCACAGGTGCTTGCCCGGCTCGGCTCGCGCTACAGCGAAGCCCTGTGGGGCCGCGGCGACCTGGCCCTGATCACCGAAGCCTGGTACAAGACCCGCACCGTCAAGACCTGGCGGGTGCGGCCGGACGATCCGCAAAGCGAGCCGGAACCGGTGTTCGCGTTTTCGGACGAGGACCGCTACAACCATCCGGGCGAGCCGGTTACGATGTCCGATGGCGCGGGGCGCCAGCGCCTCCTGATCGGACCGGACGACAGTATCCTGCTGGACGGCCATGGCGCCTCGGAAGACGGGGACCGCCCGTTTCTGGACCGTTTCAGCCTGGTCAGCAAGACCCGGCAGCGCCTGTTCCAGAGCGCCGCGCCGTATTACGAAAACGTGGTCGCGGTGCTGGCGCCGGACGGCACCCGCATCCTGACCACGCGCGAGACGCCGGCCGAACGCCCCAATTTTTATATCCGCGACCTGAATCTGGACGCGCACGCGCAGCTCACGGCACTGACGAACTTCCCGCATCCGACGCCGCAGCTGAAGGATGTGCAGAAGGAGCAGATCCGCTACCAGCGTGCCGATGGGGTCGATCTGACCGCGACCCTGATGCTGCCGGCCGGGTATGAGCCCGCGCGCGACGGTCCGCTGCCGCTGCTGATGTGGGCCTATCCGCAGGAGTTCAAGAGCGCCAGCGCGGCCAGCCAGACCACCGGCTCGCCGTACCGCTTCAATGCGATCAGCTTCTGGGGACCGGCGCCGATGCTGGCGATGGGCTACGCGGTGCTGGACAATCCATCGATGCCGATCGTCGGCGTGGGAGAGGCCGAACCGAACGATACCTATCTGGACCAGCTGGTGGCCAGTGCCGAAGCGGCGGTGGACGAAGTGGTGCGGCGCGGCGTGGCCGAGCGCCATCGCATCGCGGTGGGAGGCCATTCCTATGGCGCTTTCATGACCGGCAACCTGCTGGCGCACACGCGCCTGTTCAAGGCCGGCATCGCGCGCAGCGGCGCCTACAACCGCACGCTGACGCCGTTCGGCTTCCAGTCCGAGGAGCGGCAGTTCTGGAATGCCAAGGATGTGTATCAAACGATGTCGCCGTTTAATAACGCCGACAGGATCAAGGATGCCATGCTGCTGATCCACGGCGAGCAGGACAACAACTCCGGCACCTTTCCGATCCAGAGCGAGCGCATGTTCCAGGCCATCAAGGGGCTGGGCGGCACGGCGCGGCTGGTGATGCTGCCCAACGAAAGCCACGCTTACCGGGCGCGCGAGTCGATCATGCATATGCTGTACGAGACCAATGCATGGCTGGACAAGTACGTCAAACACGCCAAACCCCCGTGAACCGATCGGGCCATCATGCAGACCGTCGACGGATTTATGCAACATGGCCTGGTTCGCCGCAGCCGTCGTTCGCTTCGCTAGGGCTGTCCAAACGGCATCTCCGCTTTGCCGTTCTTTAATGTCCGCAATCTTTCCTATAAGAAAAATTCGAATAGGAAAGTCCAGGCAATGTGGTTATAATTTCTTCATCCGTGGCCACAATGGTAAGTCCGTGGTGCGTGTTCTGGACAAGGCGCCGCCTGGCGATGGGCGGCGAAAGATACGGCAACCGCGAGGGGCGCTGTGGTGAGAAAAGCTGGCATTTCACGGGCATTATTTGTTGCAACGGTGTTGGGCGCAGCGTCGGCACGTGCCGAGGTATCGTACGCCAGTTCCATCGCCGACATGTCGCTGGAACAGCTCAACGATGTCATCGTGACATCCGTGTCGCGCCAGGAAGAACGGCTCGGCAACACGGCTGCCTCCGTCTTCGTCATCAGCGCCCGCGATATCCGGCGCAGCGGCGCGCAGTCGCTGCCCGAGGCGTTGCGGCTGGCGCCCAATCTGCAGGTGGCCCAGGTTGATGCGCGCAACTGGGCCATTACCGCGCGCGGCTTCAACAGTCCCTTCGAGAACAAATTGTTGGTCCTGATCGATGGCCGCAGCATCTACAGCCCGCTGTTTTCCGGCGTGTTCTGGGATGCCCAGGATGTGGTGATGGAAGACGTTGAACGCATTGAAGTGATCAGTGGGCCCGGCGCCACGATCTGGGGCGCCAACGCAGTCAACGGCGTCATCAATGTCATCAGACGCTCGTCGGCCGACACCCAGGGTGGTCAGCTCAGCGCCAGCGGCGGCCCTCAGGAATACAACGGCTCCCTGCGCTACGGCGGGACGTTGCCCAAAGGCGGCACCTATCGCGTGTATGGAAAATACCAGCAACTGGACAATACCCTTACCGCCACCGGACTGGACACCAATACCGGCATGCACCGCGCCCAGGCCGGCTTTCGCGCCGACTGGGACCTGCCCGATGGCGCCCTGAGCCTGTCCGGCGACGGCTACCATGGGGAGTTGGGCCAGCTCGCCGCCTTGCCGGTGCAAATCTCGGGCGCCAATCTGCTGGGCCGGCTAACCCGCAAGCTGTCGCCCGTTGCCGATCTGCGCTTGCAGATCATTGTGGACCACATCGCGCGCAACCAGCCCGGCGCCTTCGTCGAGCGCCTGTCCACGCTCGACCTGGAAGCCCAGCACGACCTGCGCCTGGGCGAACATAACGTGCTGACATGGGGCGCCGGTTATCGCCAAAGCTGGGACCGGGTGACCAATTCGCCCGGGCTCGGCTTCCTGCCCGGCGACGTGCAACTGCATTGGGCCAATCTGTTCGTGCAGGACGAATACGCCGTCACGCCGGCCCTCAAGCTCACCGCCGGCGCCAAGGCCGAGCACAACAGCTATACCGGCGCCGAGTACCTGCCCAGTCTGCGCCTGGCGTGGATGCCGGCGCCAGGCCAATTGTTCTGGAGCAGTCTGGCCCGCACGGTGCGCGCGCCGTCGCGCTTTGACCGCGACCTGCACACGCCGAGCGCGCCGCTCGCCCTGGACGGCCGCACCTTCTATGTGATTGGCGGCGGCCCCGACTTCCAGTCCGAGGTAGCCAAGGCGATCGAGTTCGGCTACCGTGCCCAGCCGACACCGGCGCTATCCTACTCGATGACGGCCTTCTACAGCCGCTACGACAAATTACGCACCCTGGAGCCGCAAACCAGCCCGACGGCGCCGGCGCTGGCCGAATTCCAGAACCTGGGGGAGGGCCGTACGCGCGGCATCGAGCTATGGGGCAACTGGCAGGCAGCGCCGGCGTGGCGGCTGAACGCCGGCCTGGTGCTGCAGGATGTGCGTATCGATCCGCTTCCGGGCAGCCACGACCTCAGCGCCGCCATGGACAACCTGACCACCAATGACCCCAAGCGCCACTGGCTGCTGCGCGCCACCCACGAACTGACCGACAACAGCGTGCTGGACCTGACGCTGCGCTACACGGGGGCGCTGCCGCAGCCCGCCGTGCCGGCGTATTACGAGCTGGACGGACAGTGGCTGTGGAAACCACACCCGAAAATGGACGTGGCGCTGATCGGGCGCAACCTGCTGCATCGTTCCCATCCGGAATTTGCCGCCTATCCGGGGCGCAGCGTGTTCGAGCGCAGCGCGCTGCTCAAGCTGACGGTGCGTTTTTAGGCGTGGTGACGGTCGCCGTGCCAGCGGGCAGACGCTGCGGCATCCTGGCCGCGCTGCTGTGCTGCACGCTCCTGTCCGCGCCATCGGCGGCGCCGGCGGCCGGCGAGGCCAGCGCGAACGGGGTCGCGGCCCAAGTGAAGGCGGCCTATATCTACCGTTTCGCCGAACACATCGAGTGGCCAGCGGCGGCCTTCGCCGACCAGGCCGCGCCGCTGGCCATCGGCGTGGTCGGCGCCGAACCGGTGGCCGCCGAACTGAACCAGCTACGCCTGACCCGCCAGATCAAGGGCCGCGCGGTGACCGTGCGCACGATACGGCCGGGCGAATCCGCCGGCGGCATCCAGCTGCTGTATGTCGGCGCACTGGACGGCGCGCGCCTGAAGCGGACGCTGGACGCCGCGCAGACCCAGGGCGTGCTGTCCATCACCGACGGCGACGGCACGCTGGCCGCCGGCAGCGTGATCAGCTTCGTGCAGGTCGACAACCGGATCCGGTTTGACGTTTCAATCGCGCACGCCGAGCGCAACGGCTTGAAGATCAGCGTCAGACTGCTGGCCGTGGCGCATAAAATCGAGGGAGGAAGACCATGAGGCTGCAGATACGCTCGGTGCGCCACAAGTTGCTGCTGCTGGTGCTGGCGACGAACCTGTGCGCACTGACATTGGCCGGCGTCAGCCTGCTGTGGCATGACCTGGGCGACAACCGCGACACCACGGTGCGCGAGCTGAGCTCGATTGCCGCCATCCTCGGGCAGGGCAGCGCGCTGGCGATCGAATTCGACGACGCCAAGGTAGCCGACGAAAACCTGGCGCTGCTGCGTGCCAACGACAAGATCCTGACGGCGGCCATCTACAACGCCCGCGGCCAGCTGTTCGCCGAGTATCGGCGCGACGCGTCGGCGCTGGCCGCGCCGGCGCGCATGATGCCCGCCGACGGTGCCGAATTCGGCGCCGGCGAGCTCACCGTGTACAAACGCATCGCGGACAAGGAAGGCGTGCGCGGCACCGTCTATTTGCGCGAGCGCTACGATCTTGGGGCCTGGCTGCGCGGCTATCTGGGCATCCTGACGGCGGTGCTGCTGGCCAGCCTGCTGCTCGGCCTGGGCTTGTCCTCGCTGCTGCAGCGTTGGATATCGGGCCCGATCATGAGCGTCAGCGACATCGCGCGCCAGGTCATGCGCGAGCGCGACTACCGCCTGCGCGCCCCTCAAAACAGCGGGGACGAGGTCGGCCAGCTGGCCGACGCCTTCAACGGCATGCTGCAGACGCTGGAACACGAGATCGCCGAACGCGCCGCCGCCGAGACCGCGGTGCGGGCGCTGAACGCGGGACTGGAAGCGCACGTGGCCGCGCGCACCCGCGAGCTGCGGGTGGCCAACGCGGCACTGGAGACGCGTACCGTGGAGGCGGAGGCGGCCAACCGCGCCAAGGCCGACTTCCTGGCCAACATGAGCCACGAAATCCGCACGCCGATGAACGGCATACTGGGGCTGGCTTATCTGCTCGAGCAACGCCCTCTCGATGCCGACGCGGCCGACCTGGTGCGCAAGATCCGCAACGCCGGGCGCTCGCTGCACGCCATCATCAACGACATCCTGGACTTGTCCAAGATCGAGGCCGGGCGGCTGGAGATCGAGCGGGTGCCGTTCGACCTGTCGGACGTGCTCGACAACCTCGCCAGCATCATGGCGGCCAGCGCCGGCGACAAGGATGTGGAATTGACGATCGCGCCGCCGCCGCGCATCGGCCAGCTGGTTGGCGACGCGCTGCGGCTGGAACAGGTGCTGATCAACCTGACCGGCAACGCCATCAAGTTCACCACGCATGGCGCCGTCAGCGTCGGCCTGACGCTGCTCGAACACGTCGGCAACCGCGCCGTGCTGCGCTTCGCCGTCATCGACACCGGCATCGGCATCGCCGCGGACAAGCTGCAGCACATTTTTTCGGCCTTCAGCCAGGCCGACACCTCGACCACGCGGCGCTACGGCGGCACCGGGCTGGGACTGACCATCTGCCGCTATCTGGTCGAGCACATGGGCGGCGAAATCGGCGTGACCAGCGTGCCGGGGCGCGGCAGCGAGTTCTGGTTCTCGATCCCCTTCGATTGCGTGGCGGACGGACAGATCGAACCGGCCGCGCTGAGCAACCTCGACGTGCTGGTGGTCGACGACAGCGCTATCTCGCGCGACAATATCGCCTTGATGGCGCGCGGACTGGGCTGGCGCGCCAGCCAGGCAGCTTCCGGCGCGCTGGCGCTCGAATGCGTGCAGCAGCGGCACATGGCGGCCGGCAGCTTCGACGCGCTGCTGCTGGACTGGCGGATGCCGGGAATGGACGGCATGGAACTGGCACGGCACTTCCGCCAAACCTATCCGGGCAATGCCCGGCCGGTACTCATGATGGTCACCGCCTATGCCCGCGAGCACTTGCTCAGGCAGCCGGATATCGAACTGGTCGACGGCATACTGACCAAGCCGGTGACCAGCTCCGGTCTGTACAACGCGATGGCGCGCGCGCTGCTGCGGCGCGGCGGCCACAGCGACAGCGCGCCTGAGGTGCCGGCCAGCATGCGCATCGCCGGCGTGCGGGTGCTGGTGACCGATGACAGCGACATCAACCGCGAGGTGGCCTCGCGCATCCTGAGTGCCGAGGGCGCCACCGTCAGCTTGGCCAGTAATGGACGCGAGGCGATTGAGTGGCTGCAGCTTCACCCGGACGCGGTCGACATCGTGCTGATGGACGTGCAAATGCCGGTGCTCGACGGCTATGAGGCGACGCGGCTGCTGCGCCAGTTGCCGGCCTGCGCCGGCCTGCCCGTCGTGGCGCTGACGGCCGGCGCCTTTCAGAGCCAGCAGGACGAGGCGCGCGCGGCCGGCATGGATGCGTTTGTCGCCAAGCCGTTCAATGTCGACGAACTGATGACCGTGGTCAGGCGCCTGGCACGCAAGGCACCGGCGCAGGTAGCCGCCGGCGCCGGCGCGGCGCCGCAGGGGACGATGGCGGCGCCCTTGGCGGGGCCTTTGCCCGGCATCGACAGCGCGCGCGCGCTCAGGGTCTGGAAGGAGTGGGGGCCCTACAGCGCCATCCTCGGCCGTTTCGCCGCCGACTACGGCGACGTGGCCGACCGGCTGGCGGCGTCGGGGCCGGCCGGCATGGGCGCCCTGTGTCATCAATTGAAGGGTGTGGCGGGCAATCTG
>CBFGOU010000191.1:0-8112 GCA_965650445.1 uncultured Oxalobacteraceae bacterium
CACGCCATCAAGCGCCGCGTGCGGCTGGCCGCGCGCCTGGCCGAGCCATGGATGCCACTGCTGGCGGCAGCGCCGTTCAAGGCGGGAGTCAGCTCGATGCTGCGCCGCGCCGCCAGCGCCGACCGCGCCTGCGGAGTGGCGCCATGAACGTGATCTCGCACTGCGGCTGCTGGAAAAATCCGGAGGAGCGCAACAGCGTGGCCGCATTCGCACGCTCCTTCGCACTCGGCTTCGGCAGCGCGACCGAGGTGCGCGACAGTCTCGGCCAGCTGGTGATCGCGCACGAGCTGCCGCTCGGCGGCGAAATGGGACTCGATGCCTTCCTGCACCTGGCCAGACGGCGCCACCTGCCGCTGGCCCTCAACATCAGGAGCGCCGGCCTGGCGGCCCTGCTGGCGCGCGCCATGCGCGACTATCAGGGCGAATGGTTCGCCTTCGATATGGCGGTACCGGATCTGCGCGCCCACCTGGCCGCCGGCAATCCCGTGTACACGCGTCTGTCCGACATCGAACCGCGGCCGGCCTGCCTGGACGCCTGCGCCGGGGTTTGGCTCGACAGCTTCGAAGGCCAATGGTATGGACGCACCGTGATCGAAGATCTGCTCGCACGCGGCAAGCGCGTGTGCGTGGTTTCGCCCGAGCTGCATGGCCGCGATCCATCGGCCTTGTGGACCTCGCTGCGCCGGCTTGCGGCGCACCCCAATCTGGCGCTGTGCACCGACAAGCCCGAACTGGCCATGCAGCACTTCCATCCCGAGCGCGCATGAAACGCCGGGAACTCCTCATTGGCATGGCGGCGCTGGCGCTCGGTACGCGCAGCGCGGCCGCGCCGGTCGCGCGCGCATGGACCGTGCCGGACGGAGCCCACGTCGAGCTGTGGCCGGCCGACTTCGGACTGGACCTCGCCGGCGCCCTCGATGCTGTCGCGCTGTGGCACATCAGGCCTGGCGCGCGCGTCACCATCCGCCTGGCCGATGGCGTGCATGCGCAGCGCGGCATGGTCGATCTGCGCCACCCCGACGGCATCCGCCTGTCCATCGTCGGCAATATCGGCAACCCCGGACGCTGCAGGCTGGTGTGGCAGGGTGCCGGCGGCGGCCTGTATTGCGGCGCCGGCGCGGCCATCGGCCGCATCGATGGCGTGCGGCTCGCGTGGCGCGCTTGTTCTAGTTAACCATCAGCGAGGCAGCCAGCCAGAACATCATCGCTCCCGTGAGCAGATCGATGCAGCGCCAGACCACGGGCCGGTTCAGTACTGGCGCCAGCGTGGCGGCCCCGAAGCCGATCAGGCAGAACCACGCCACCGACGCGCTGATGGCGCCAGCCATGAAGCCGGGGCGCTGATCGGGGGGCAGGCGTGCACCGATGCCGCCCATCAGCACCAGCGTGTCCAGGTAGACGTGGGGATTGAGCAGCGACAGCGCCGCCACGGTCAGCCAGGCCTTGCGCAGGCCCGGCCTGGCCAGCGCGGCGATCGCACCCATCGCCTGACTGGAAAAGGCCGCGCGCCAGCTGCGCACGCCGTACCAGAGCAGAAAAGCCGCACCGGTCCAACGCACCGCCGCCATCAGGCGCGGCGAAGTCTCGATCAGCGCGCCCATGCCGGCCACGCCGAGGCAAATCAGCAGCACGTCGATGGCGATGCAGGTGGCCACCGTCAGCGCCACATGGTGGCGCGCGATTCCCATCCGCAGCACATGGGCGTTCTGTGCGCCAATGGCCACGATCAGGCCGGCGCACACACCCAGGCCTTGCAAGTAAGCGCTTCCCATCATGGTCTCCCCGAATTGACTGGAGCCCATTGTCTGTGGAATAGTCAGGAAAACGTAGCGTTGTTAAACTTTTTAAACATACCTGAATTTTCCTAATGATCGACCAGCGCAAGGGTGACGCCGTGATGGCGGTGATCGACAGCGGCAGCTTCGAGCAGGCTGCGGCCCTGCTGCACCTGACGCCGTCGGCGGTGTCGCAACGGGTGACGGCACTGGAAGGCGAGCTGGGCACGCCGCTGATCGTGCGTGCCAGGCCCTGCCGGGCCACCAGGGCCGGTCAATATCTGGTGCAGTATCTGCGCCGCAGCCGCCTGCTCGACGCCGAATTCAAAGCCGGTCTCGACCAGCAGCAGGCCGAGCCCCTGAGCGTGGCGCTGGCCGTCAACAACGACACCTTGGCCACCTGGCTGCTGCCGGGCCTGGCCAACTTCCTGATCGCACAGCAGATCCTGCTCGACATCACGCTCGACGATCAGGACCACACCTTCGCGCTGCTGGCGCAGGGCAGGGCGCTGGCGGGGGTATCGAGCGAAAGCGAAACCATGCGCGGCTGCACCGTGGCAGCGCTCGGCGCGATGCGCTACCGCCTGCTGGCTTCACCCGCTTTTGCCCAGCGCTGGTTTCCCGGCGGCCTGGAGCGGGCCGCCGCGCGCCATGCGCCGGTGATGGTGTTCGACCGCAAGGACGCGCTGCAAGCGAGTTTTCTCCAGCGCGAACTGGGCCTGCCGCCGGGCAGCTATCGCTGCCACTACATCCCGTCCAGCGAGGCTTTCGTGAACGCAATCAAGCTCGGACTCGGCTACGGCATGGTGCCGGAACTGCACTTCGGCGACGCCATGGAACGCGGCGAACTGGTCGATCTGGCGCCCGGCAAGCCGACCGACGTCGCGCTTTACTGGCACGCCTGGCGGGTCCAGTCGCCCAAGATGGAAATGCTGAGCGAGCAAGTGCTGGCCGCCGCCCGGGCCGTGTTGCAAGTATCATTGTCCACAAACCTGCTCTAGTTTGGGCGGCCGGAACGGTGCTTGCCGGGTTGCAAAGTGGTATCCGGCGCGCACGATAGCGTTCCCGGCTGAAAAGCGTGCGCTGATGGGGTTAGAATGGTTCCATGAAGATCCGTGTCGCTACCTACAATATCCACAAAGGCGTGTCCTCGATCCGCAGCACGCCGCGCGTGCTGGCGCTGAAAAAGGCCATCAATCAATTCAATGCCGATGTCGTGTTCCTGCAGGAAGTGCAGGGGCGGCACGACCGCTATCACGCCCAGTTCGGTGAAGAAACCCTTGGCAAGCGCCACTGGCCGGTCACGGCGCAGCACGAATATTTCGCCGGCGACTCGCATCACTGCGCGTATGGAATGAACGCGGTCTACGACGACGGCCACCATGGCAATGCGCTGCTGTCGAGTTTCCCGATTGCCAATACCGCCAACCACGACGTGTCCGACCACGCCTACGAGCAGCGCGGCATCTTGCACTGCATCGTCGAGTCGCCGGTCGGGCCGGTGCACTGCTATGTGGTGCATCTGGGCCTGTTCGAGGGCGGCCGGGTACGCCAATCGCAGGCGCTGATCGACTGCGTCAACGAATCGGCCGCGAACAACGAGCCGGTGATCATCGCGGGCGACTTCAACGACTGGCGCAACACGCTGTCGGACCGGCTGCGCAAGGAGCTCGGCGTGGTCGAAGTGTTCGACGAACTGGGGCCGCGCTCCAAGCTGGGCGAACTGGCGCGCGCCTTTTCGGGCCGCGAACAGCGCGTGATCCCGGCGCGCACCTTCCCGGCCGCGCTGCCGTTCTTCCGGCTCGACCGCATCTACGTGCGCGGCTTCAAGGTCGAATGCGCCGAGGTCAAAGCCGGGCCGCTGTGGGCCACCTTGTCCGACCACGCACCGATCGTCGCCAATCTCAAGCTGGCGTAGGCCATGCGCGCGCCTCACTATACGGCCGATAACGACATCACCCTGCTGGAAACCGGACTGGCCCTGTTCCCCGCGCTGCTGGCGGCGATCGACCGGGCCGAGCAAGACATCGTGTTCGAGACCTATATCTTCGAGAACGACGCGGTCGGCCAGCAGGTCGAAGCGGCGCTCAAGCGCGCCGGCGCGCGCGGCGTGCGCGTGCGCGTGGTGGCCGACTGGTGGGGCACCGGGCAGCGCCAGGTCAAGCGCCTGTCGGCATCGTTCGCCGAAGCCAATGTGCGCTTTCGCGCCTTCAATCCCTGGTTCCGGCGCGGCGTGGCGCGCACCCACCGCAAGGTCGCCGTGATCGACCGCGAAGTCGCGTTCGTGGGTGGCATCAACGTCAACGACGACTGGTACTGCGACTACGACATCGCCAAGCGCCTGCCGGCGCCGCGCTGGGACTTCGCCGTGCAGGTGCAGGGCCCGCTGGTGGCCGCCATCCATGACGAAGCCCAGGTGCAGTGGGCCAGGATGGGGCGGCTCGGCCTGCTCAAGCGCTTCAATCTGTTTCGCGAAATGCGCAAGGAGCCCGAAACCGAGGGCGGCGGGGCGGTGCAGGCGGCGTTCGTGGTGCGCGACAGCCTGCGCAACCGCCATACGATCCAGCGCGCCTACCTGCAGGCGATCGGTCACGCCAAGAAGTGCGTCCTGATGGCCAACCCGTATTTCGCCCCCGGCCACAAGTTCCGCCGCGCTCTGTCGCTGGCGGCGCGGCGCGGCGTGGACGTGTCGCTGCTGATCGGCGTGGGCGAAATCTGGCTGCAGGACATGGTGGCGCGCTCGTTTTATCCGAAGCTGCTGGCCAATGGCGTGAAGGTCTACGAGTACCGCAAAACCCAGCTGCATGCGAAGATAGCGGTGGTCGACGACGACTGGGCCACGGTCGGGTCGAGCAATTGCGACGGGCTGTCGCTGTTTTTGAACCAGGAAGCCAATGTGGTGGTCAAAGACGAGCGGTTCGCCCAATCGGTGCGCCAGCACATTTTGCGCGGAATCGAAGACGGCACCATGATTTGCCTGGACGAGTTCGAGCACGTCGGCTGGATGCGGCGCACCGGCTACGAGGTGGCGTACTTTTTTTATAAACTGGCCATGCGCGTGTTCGCCATCGGCTATGCCTGAACAGGGATCCTGGAGAATGGACGAATCCGTTCGAATCGACAAATGGCTGTGGGCGGCGCGCTTTTTCAAGACCCGTTCGCTGGCGACCGACGCGGTCGACACGGGCCGGGTCCGGCTGGACGGCGAGCGCATCAAGCCGGCGCGCGCGGTCAAGGTCGACGACAAGCTGAGCATCGATAACGGCGCCGACCGCTGGGAAGTGGTGGTGCTGGCCATTTCCGACGTGCGCGGTCCGGCGCCGGTGGCGCGGCTGCTGTACCAGGAAACCGAAAAAAGCCTCGAAATGCGGGAAAACGATCAGCAAGCCAGGCGCCTGTACCGCGAGCCCGGCAGCACCATCAAAGGCCGTCCGACCAAACGCGACCGGCGCCAGCTGAGCAAGGCCGGGGAGTAGCCGTCCCCTCGTGCGAGGGGACGGCGGGGAGTCCGGCTGTTAATAAAACTACACCATTGCCGCAGCGCTGTACAGCGCCATCCCATTCGGTTGCATCACCGCATCACTAGACACCCGCCTCTAAGTTCCCGTTTGACATTTGCCACGTCCTGGATAATAGTACGAGCGTTCAGATTTATTCAGTGGCGTTCTTTTTTCTAGCGGGCACATCATCAATACCTCAGGCAAATTCATGCGTAAGGGCGAGCTTACCCGGGCGGCGATTCTCGATGTCGCCCTCGATCTCGCCAGCCGCCAGGGTCTCGAAGGGCTGACCATCGGTCTGCTCGCGGACAAAATGAACATGAGCAAATCCGGCGTGTTCGCCCACTTCGGCTCGCGTGAAGACTTGCAGATCGACGTGGTCAAGCTGTACCACTACCGCTTCGAACAGGAAGTGTTCGTCCCCAGCGTGAAGGAACCGCGTGGCCTGGCGCGCCTGAAATCCATGTACGCCCGCTGGATCAAGAAGGTCAGCGTCGAAATCGCTTCCGGCTGCATCTACATCAGCGGGGCGGTCGAGTACGACGACCGCCCCGGTCCGATCCGCGAACAGCTGGTCGCCATGGTCCGGGCCTGGCAGGACGCCTTGCTGCGCTGCGTGCAGCAATCCATCGATTGCGGCGACCTCAAGGCCGACACCGATGCCGTCCAGGTGGTGTTCGAGATGTACGGCATGATCCTGGCGCTGCACCACGACGCCCGCTTCCTGCGCAAGCCGGGCAGCGTCGAACGTGCCCGCGCCGGCTTCGAACGCCTGATCATGAATTACCAGAATCCGCTCAAAGTCACCGTCTAAGTTCCAAGCACTACGCACCGCCGCATCCGCTTTAATGCACATACCATCAAACGCAACCGAGTTGTGAGGAGAGAAATTATGGGTCAGTACGTCGCGCCAATCCGGGATATGCAGTTCGTTCTGCACGAGTTCCTTAATGTCGCCGAAGAGCTCAAGCAGATGCCGAAGTTCGAGGATGTCGACGCCGACATCATCAACCAGGTGCTGGAAGAGGGCGCCAAATTCACGCAGGACGTGCTGTTCCCGCTGAATCATTCGGGCGACCGCGAAGGCTGCCACTTCAATGCGGCCGACAAAACCGTCAGCACGCCGAAGGGTTTCAAGGAGGCGTATAAACAGTATGTCGAAGGCGGCTGGGCAGCGCTGGCCTGCGATCCCGAATACGGCGGCCAGGGCTTGCCGGTGGTGCTGAACAACTCGTTCTACGAGATGCTCAACTCGTCCAACCAGGCCTGGACGATGTACCCCGGCCTGTCGCACGGCGCCTACGAGTGCCTGCTGGAGCACGGCACCGAGGAGCAGAAGAAAACCTACCTGCCCAAGCTCGTCTCGGGCGAGTGGACCGGCACCATGTGCCTGACCGAAGCCCACTGCGGCACCGACCTGGGCATGCTGCGCTCGAAAGCGCTGCCGCAGGCGGACGGTTCGTGGTCGATCACCGGCTCGAAGATCTTCATCTCGGCCGGCGAACATGACATGAGCGAGAACATCCTCCACCTGGTGCTGGCCCGCGTGCCGGATGCGCCGGAAGGCTCGAAAGGCATCTCGCTGTTCCTGGTGCCGAAGTTCCTGCCCAACGCCGATGGTTCGCCCGGCGAGCGCAACAACATCGCCTGCGGCGCCATCGAAGAGAAGATGGGCATCCACGGCAATTCGACCTGCCAGATGAACCTGGACGGGGCCAAGGGCTGGATCATCGGCCAGCCGAACAAGGGCCTGAACGCCATGTTCGTATTCATGAACGCGGCCCGCCTGGGCGTGGGCATGCAGTCGCTCGGCCTGACCGAAGTGGCGTACCAGAACGCGCTGGTGTACGCCAAGGACCGCATCCAGATGCGCAGCCTGTCCGGCCCGAAAGCCCCGGACAAGCCGGCCGACCCGATCATCGTGCACCCGGACGTGCGCCGCATGCTGCTCACCGCCAAAGCCTACGCCGAAGGCGCGCGCGCCTTCTCGTCCTATGTCGCCCTTCAAATCGACCGCGAACTGCACCACCCGGACGAGGAAGTACGCAAGGAGTGCGCCGACGAAGTCGCGCTGCTCACTCCCGTGATCAAGGCCTTCCTGACCGATAACGGCTGGATCGCCACCTCGGAAGCGCTGCAGGTGTACGGCGGCCACGGCTACATCAGCGAGTGGGGCATGGAGCAGTACGTGCGCGACGCCCGCATCAACATGATCTACGAAGGCACCAACACCGTGCAGTCGCTCGACCTGCTGGGCCGCAAGATCCTGATGGACAACGGCGCCAAGCTGCGCAAGTTCGGCGAGAAGATCAAGGCCTTCGTCGAAGACAACGGCCTGGATGAATCGCTGTCCGAATTCGTCACGCCGCTGGGCGAGCTGGGCGACAAGGTCACCAAGCTGACCATGGAAATCGGCATGAAGGGCTTCCAGAATCAGGACGAAGTGGGCGCCGCCGCCGTGCCTTACCTGCGCGTCGTGGGCCACCTGGTGTTCTCCTACTTCTTCGCCCAGATGGCCAAGGTCGCACTGGCCAAGCAGGATTCGGGCGACAACTTCTACAAAGCCAAGCTGGCTACCGCGCGCTTCTACTTCGGCCGCCTGTATCCGGAGACCGCCATGCTGATCCGCCAGGCCCGCTCCGGTTCGGCCAACCTGATGGCGCTCGACGCCGACCTGTTCTAAGACACAAGGATAAACGTCATGACCAATTTCATCGTCAAGAAAGTCGCCGTGCTCGGCGCCGGCGTGATGGGTGCGCAGATCGCCGCCCACTGCGTCAACGCGCGCGTGCCGGTGGTGCTGTTCGATCTGCCGGCCAAGGACGGCGCCAAGAACG
>CBFGOU010000192.1:0-8074 GCA_965650445.1 uncultured Oxalobacteraceae bacterium
CCGGGGTCCGCGCCTTTCTTCTCGTCGCGTTCCGGCCGGGCTAAGCCGGCGCAAGCTTGACCGCTGGGGCCGGCTGGCGCGGAAGCACGCGCCGTCGTTCGCCCACGGGTCCGTCGTCCTGTCATACGCAACGGTGCTGTGCGCGGAACAGATGGCCGTGCGCATTCTGCAGCGCCACTGCGAAACGATCGGTGCCGGACACGCCCTGTACCCGCTGTTTTCCCAAGTATTGGCGGACGAACGCCGGCACGTACGCCTGTGTGCCCATACGCTGCACCGCCTTGTGGCGCCCGCCGAGATGCCGTGCCTGGCACGGGTCCTGGCCGAAGTGCGGAAGATCGAGACCGGATTCGCCATTTCCGGTGCAATCGCCCTGTATGCGGCAGGCCTGGCCTTGCGCATCGCGCCTGGGAACGGTCCCCGGTAATGCCGCGCATTCTGTACCTTGCCACGGCCGATGCGCGCGGCCACTTGATGCGGGCGCAACTGCTCGTGCATGCGTTGCGCCAGGCCGGCGCGGACGTCGACGTGGTGACGACCTCGCACGCTGGCTGCGCATTCCTGCGCGGATTCGGCATACAGGCGCGCATCCTGTCGCTTGACTACGCGATGCAGTTCGACCCCCGCCAGAACATGCTGCGCCAGGCATCGAACCGCAACGTGGCCGGCTATATGGCGAATCCGACGAAGATGCTGCGCGATATCTGGCGGCTACAGCGCGTGCTGCGCGCCAACGACCTCCTGATCAACGACTCGTTCCACCCTGCCGCAATCGTCATGGGCATGCTGCCACCATGGCGCCGCAAGGTCGTGCACGTGTATGGCGGGAGTCTGCGCGAGGCTGTCCTCGGCAATTTCGATGGCATCGGCCCCGCGTTTTTCAGCCCCTTGTTCCGGCGCTGCGTCGGCTGGCAGATCGACGCGGCGCGAGCGCGCTTCGAGCACGATTTCGCGTATGCCCTGGGCGACGCTGTCGACCTCCGCGATCATCGGCTGCCGACACCTGTCGCGATCGCC
The DNA here is from genome assembly GCA_965650445.1 of uncultured Oxalobacteraceae bacterium. GTDB lineage: Bacteria > Pseudomonadota > Gammaproteobacteria > Burkholderiales > Burkholderiaceae_D > Telluria_A. The sequence goes on from CBFGOU010000192.1 coordinate 1,018, forward strand.
GGGCCGCAGCCCCGCACGGGCCGGGCAGAGGCGGCCGTCTACCTCAACCCGCATTTCCGCGACACCGCCCTCGCTGATGCCTTGTGCGCCGGAATTGCAGACGCAGGCCTGTCGGCACATCGCGTCGGCGAAGGCTATGCCGCAAGCCGTGGCTGGCTGAGCGTCGACCCCGACTGGGCCACGCATGCGGCCCATGCTGACGTGATCGTGTCCGCGCCAGGCATGGCGGCACTGTCGGTGGCTACGGTGTATGGCCGGCCGATCGTGCTCGTGCTCACGGACCAGCCCGAGCAGGCCAGCAATGCGAGACGCGCCATGCAGCTGCGCATCCGGCACAGGACAGTTACGTGGCGCGGGGACGCACTCGACTTTCAGCGCCAGGTCGCTGCGGCGGTGGCCGGCCTGGCAGCCGGCGCGCCCGTATCGGCCACGCTGGCGTCCGGCATCGTACAGGCACAAGCCCGGGTCGACGATTGGACCGACCGTCTTCTCGCGCTGTGCGCGACGCCGGCATGACGCAGCCGACGCGGCAGGCATTGACCGCCTTCGGCGGCATGGCCATCGGACTGGCCATGTTCGTGCTCATCGAGCGCCTGGTAGTGCCGCGCTATGACTTTGCCACGCCGGCGGACAGCGCGATTCCGTTCGTTCCTCTGACCTGGCCGATCTACATGCTGTTCTTCCCGTTTGTCATCGCAATGTCGGCGCTCGCCCGCGAGCGGGACTTCGACAGCTTCAGGTGTGCGGCTGCCATGGCGTTCCTCCTGAGTTTCGTCTGCTTCGTGTGGTTCCCGGAGGAGATTCCCCGCCCCGACCAGGCGACCATCGACAACGCGTTCCTGCGCCAGCGCCTCGCACGGCTGTGGATGATGGACCTGGCATCGAACGGCTGTCCGAGCCTGCACGTGAGCATTACGTGCCTTGCGTGCCGGATGGTCTGGCCGGCCCCGCATCGCTGGTATGTCGCCGCGACGGGTGTCCTCATCTGCCTGTCGACGCTGACATTGAAGCAGCACACCCTTGCGGACGTGGCCGGTGGCCTGTCGATGGCGCTGCTGTGCGGCGGGCTGACGGCAAGGCTGAAACGACAGGAGGTGTTCCATGGCGCCACGTGAGGCAAATTCCAGCGGTACCGAAGTACGGGGCCGCTTCGTTCCCGACGCCCTTCTTTATCGTCCGCGGCCATGGCGCGGACTGGCCGCGCTGGCAGCTGACTGGGCGTTGATCGCGGCCGCGTTCTCGGCCGCGCTCCTGTGGCCGTCCCTGCCAACGTACTTGCTCGCCGCCATTGTGATAGGACGCACGCAGCTCGCGCTGGCGGTAATGATGCATGAAAGCGCTCATGGCCTGCTGCTTCCTTCGCAAGCGGCTAACGACGCCGTCGGGCAGGCGTTCGCAGCCGGACCGTTGTGCCTGTCGCTCAAGGCCTACCGGGCCGGCCACTTGAAGCATCACCGTGCGCCGATGCGGTTCGATGACCCAGTGGCGATCATCTTCGGCGTCAACGACTACCCGATCGGGCGGCGCGAGCTGATCCTGCGGCTGGTCGGCGACCTGCTCGGGATCGGCAACCTGGTGACCGCACGCAAATTCATGCGCGGCGATTTTCGGGACCTGGTGCCTGCCTTCGACAACTGCGCGCGCCATAAGGCGTGGGAACTGTCTACGATGCTGGCCAGTAATGGCCTGATCCTGGGCGCGCTGGCTGCGTGCGGCCATGCATGGTTGTATCTCGGCCTGTGGACGCTACCATCGCTGACCTTGCTGCAGTTCTTCGGACGCATCCGCGCCATCATGGAGCATGCGGGGCTGCCGGAATGCGAAGACCAAAGCCGCAACGCCAGGACCATCGTCCGCCCATCCTGGCAAACCTTCCTGTTCGGCCCGCACGGGATTCATTACCATATCGAACACCACCTCTTCGTGCGCGTCCCCTTCCATAGTTTGGGTAGGGTGCATCGAAAGATGGCGGATCAAGGACTGCTGCCGGATGCGAATCTCTATCCTGGATATCTTGGAGTCTTGCGCGATGTAAGTTCAACGCCGAGCTCGGAGCGCCAAAGCAAGTGATTACGCCAACCTGGTCGTTGGAGTTCCCAACGCCAGGCCCGCGACATTCTGTTGCTGCACCGCGTCGGGTCACTTCCAGATGCGCCACCATGGTCGGCTGGCGCGGAGCCGCCGTTCGCATTCCGCTAAATCGTGCAGTGCATAGGTGCGCTCCTCGCGCCCCCATTCGTCGCAAGGGTAAGTCTGAGTGAGTGCTTGTCGGTACAGGGCTAGGGCACGCTCTAGTTGGCCGGCCCGGCCGAGGCAACTGGCTGCCATGCGTGTGGCCATTGGCCGGTCGGCGGCGCACAGTTCGAAGAGCACCGCCTCCAGCCTCGCCAGCGCGTCGGCTTCCTGGCTGTAGCCCATGTAGTAAAGGGCAACGCTCATGGTGTCCCAGTAATCGCCGGCATGCTCGGATCGTTCATCCTCGCCAAGCGAGTCCCACCATTGGTCCAATCGCTGCAACCAGACAGCAATCTCCGCCCCCCGTTCCTGGCGATGCAGGCATTTGGCCAAGTCATAGATGTAGCGCGCCGGCGAATGGCGCGAATAGCCACATTCGGCCGCGAAGTGCCAGAGTTGTTCCGCGGCGTCGATGGCGCCCGGGTCATCCTCCAGCAAGAACAGGCAGTGCAATATCCCATCGTAGTGTTCGGCGAAAGCGCTTGCTGCGATACCCTTTCGGTGCAGTTCGATCGCGGCATGGTAATCCGATGTATTGATGCGGTAATGAATCGCTAGGTTATTGCACAGCATGGAGTAGACATGCACGTCCGCATCGCGGTACAGGCCCTGTCCGGTCGCGAAAAAGTGTTCGAACTGCGCCGCGCCGTGTTCGTAGTAACGCGCTGCCAGTGCGTCCACCGCCTGTTTCGGCCAAGCGCTGCCGAGCGCCAGCTCGTCGCGCGTGTCGTATTGCAGTTCGACGCCGATGTGATAGCACCACCCGGCGCAGGCCACCTCCACGAACGGCATCTGCAGAGCGCACTCGACGCCATGGAGCCGCATGCGGCATTCCCAGATTTTCGGCACCACTTGCGACGACGCCAGCTCGGGGTCGCGTGCCGCCGACTCCAAAAGCGGCAGGGCGGCAGCGTAGTCTTGCGAATTATCGATCAGGTACAAACCCTGGACAGCGTCGATGGCAGATAGCGCCAAATCCGCCGCACGCGCCAGCCGCATGTGGGTTTCGAAGAACTCGGTCGGGTCTGACTGGCCGACGACCCACCTGGTTGCGTCGACGGTGCTTGCCCAGGCCAGCACCAAGGGCCAGTATGGGCTGCTGCTCGCCCTAGTGTCGGCCAGCTGCGCGAGCGCGATCCGGCATGCGTGATCGAGCGATCTGGCCCGTTCGTTGAACGCGCATTCGAATGCCAGTTCGGCTGCTTGGCTCTGCTGACCAGCTTCGAGCAGCCAGTCGAGTACGAGTGCGCTGAATGCATCATCGTCGTCACAGGAAAGCGCGTAACGACCAGCGCGTGCCGCATCCAGCGCCTCCGCAAGTGCTCCTTGCTGATACAGTGCGCGCGCCTGCACCCGCGCTGCGCGAACTGCGATGTCACGACGTCGGGGCAGCGGCAACGTGGGGGTGCTCGCCAGTTCATGTACTCGTTCCACGATGGCGGCCACACCCTGCGGCATCAACGTCACAAGGCTGTCGCCTAAATGCAGCCAGTCCTCCGCATCCAGATCTTGCTCGGCCCCGGCTTCCTGGAATGCATGCATGGCCTCGGCGGCTGCGGCCAGCGCCTGTACGCTTGCGCCTTCGCGCGAGTAGCTGTGCGCACGCCAGAGTTCTGCACGACCCTTGTCGTAGGCGCGGTAGGGCGAGCGCGTCTCCTGCGCGCACTGGTAAGCATGGCGCCCTTCGATGCAGCGCCGCTCCAGTTCAAAGAGGCCCGCGCGTTCGGCTAGCGAGCCGAGGTAGCTCCATGCCTCCTCCGATTGTGCGTGGTGGACCATGCTGCGCAGCAGTGCGTAGGCTGCCTCGGCGTCCGGAAGCACGCGCGCCGGGTTGTCGCTCAGCACCCCGACCCGGGTCAGGGCAAGCGTCAGTTGCGTGTCGTCGTGCTCGTCGCCTTGCACGGCGGCCAGCACGGCCTGTCCGTCCTGGTCCAGCACCTGCAAGGCGGCATCCGGCTCGCCTGCGCGGCTCCAAAGATTGGCAAGCCGGCGCACGCTCTCGATCGTATCGGCGCGGTACTGGTGGCGCTGCAGGGCAGAGCGCAGGCTGGCTTGGACGAAAGGCGGCGCCAGTTCGCTCTGGATCTGCTGCTCGAATGCCTCTTCGGTTTCGTCGAGGAATGCTTCCAGCGCGCTGGCGCTAAGGGTAGAAGGCGTCATGTGGATGGGCATGGGTGCTCACTAGAGTCAGCTGCGGGCGGGTGCTGCAGCACTGAAGGTATGTAGTGCTTGTCATGATTGGCACATAGAGAAGATTGCCAAGTCATTACCAGACGGCAGTGCGCCAGCCGGGCTGAAACCAGCCGCCGGGACAGCCCGGCGGCCATGCAATGTGTCTAGATGCCAACCGCAGTCCCCTGTATTAGTCCCCCGATGCGTGCTCTGGTCGCAGTTCGAGCACGAACCGGCCGTGTTCGATCGACAGGAAGCGCCGAGTATCGGGTGCGTCGCCGAGCCAACTGAAGCGGATTACGTCGTGCTTGGCATCCACATCGAGCGCGGCACGAGTCGTGCCCTCCTTCTCCTTCGCCTCGGGAATCCGGGGTTCGAACGACTCAAGGCAACTGCTGATGAGGAGGTTATCGCTTTGTCTTAGCGTGCGCCCACTGCTGGTGATCAACAACAGCCTGTGCTCTTCGCCCGCGCCGCAGTAGCCCTGCCCCATTGACAGCGGTCTGGACATCTCCTGAGTCAGCACGACGTAGTAGTGAATGTCGTCCCGATCGACTACCATGAGCTGCTCGGCCGTGTAAGCCCGCTGCAACTGATCGGCAAGTGTCCGCTCTACCTTGTAGAGGTCACGCCCTGATCCGCCGCGCGCGGTTATTCCGCGATGACTAGTCTGGAACACGATACTCGCGTCCGCGCGTGTGAGGGTCAATAAAGCAGGCGCGCCGTGGACCTCGGCCGCGTTCACCGCAACTATCACTGCAAGAGAAATTAGCCTGGTTCTCATGGGGTTCTGGGCGTTCTCAAAAGGCTGCCCGCGTATTGAGTAGAGACGAATGGCGCGCGATGTAAAGGTCGGCTGGCCTAATGGCCGAGTTCGGCGAAGGTACTGGCGAGCTTGACATGATTGCACTCACAGGCGTTGCGATAAAGCAATATGGTTAACGGAAAGAGTGATGCGCGGCTTTGTGTGGTTGTGCAAGGCGAGCTGAAGAGATCGACTAGCGGGTGCAAGCCTCTCTTGAGCGTCAAATCGAAGGCGACTGGCCCTACATCGGATTGACGCCACTTACGTGAAATCGCGCCAAGCGGGTCGGGTGGTTTCCGTGGCGGTGATAATCGCCGGCGGTCAACACCGATGGCGTCCGTAAAATTCTCGGAGTGGCATCTGGCGCGTCGGGAGCCGAACCATTCTGGACTAATCTCCTGCGCGCTATCGTCCGCGTCCAGGGCGTAGGAATCCACGACAGAGCTCAGCGGGCTCCGCAGGACTCGCCAAGTGACCGCATCGATTAATTCTGCGACCCTCTAGGCCTCGATTCCAGCCAACAGTTTATTTCTCTCCAAAGCCAGCCAGAAGATCTGGTCGACAGCTTTATCTGAGGCGGGAAATTACCCTTCTTGATCAGCAGATAGATGCTCGATCGCGACAGCCCGGTCATGCTGATCACTTCCGGCAGCTTGATCATCCGGTCGCTCGAGTTGGCATCGGTAGTCATCTGTACTCCTCTTGAGTTCTCACTGGAGCCAAGATAACTCAACGGCGATAGAAGGCAATCCCCCCAAAACGCGAGCGGCGAGATACGGCCGCTCTAGCGTCAAGATATTGAATGCCGCATGGCGTCCGCCGCAACGCGATCGATGTAATCCGCCCAGCACTGCATCATCTTTCGCCGCTCTTCCAGATACTTGGCTCGGTCGTACGCGCCCTCCAGCCTGTCCTTCTGCGCGTGCGCCAGCTGCCGGTCGACGACCTCGTGTCGATAGCCAAGGTGTTCTTTCAGCGTGCTCATCGCAAGCGCACGGAACCCGTGCCCGGTCATGTCTCCCTTATATCCCATGCGCTCGATCGCCTTCAGCAACGTGTTGTTGCTCATGGGCCGTTTCGGATCGCGCAGGTTCGGAAACAAATAGGTACCGCCACCGGTATGCCGATGCAAATCACGTAGCAGACCCAGGGCCTGCCGCGACAGGCACACGTGATGATCGTTCTTGTCGGGGTTGATGCGCCGCTTCCCGCGCTTCATCCGTTTCCAGGGAATGATCCATTCGCCCTTCTCCAGATCGATCTCGGCCCACGGTGTCTCGATGAGTTCGCTGGTCCGGACAAACACCAACAACATCAGCTTCATCGCGACGCGGGTCGCCACGCCCATGCATGCCTCGTTGGCATACAGCGCGCGCAGAAACTCAGGCAATCCGTCAGCACCGATCGCCGCGAAGTGCCCCTTCTCGCGTGGCTGCAGGACCTCGCGCAGGAATTCCGCAGGGTTGCGTTCCGCCAACCCGCAGCGGATTGCGTACTTGAACACGCGCGAGCAGTTCGCGGTTTGCCGGTTCGCGATCTCCAGCGCGCCGCGGCGCTCGATGGCCCGGATTGCGTCGAGCACATCGGGTGCCTGCACCTTGTTGATCGGGAGGTGTCCGAACGCAGGGAATATGTCCGACTCGAACCGCCGCAGGATTTCCTCCGCGGTTCCCGGCTGCCACTTGTTGAGCATGGTCCGGTGCCAGTTGCGCGCGACGTGCTCGAAGGTGTTCTGCTCGGCCAGCCGCGCCTGGCGCGCCTGCTCGGCCCGCGCGTGGGCCGGATCCGTACCGGCGGCCAGCAATTGGCGCGCACTGTCTCGCTTTTCGCGCGCGTCACCGATGG
>CBFGOU010000193.1:0-8041 GCA_965650445.1 uncultured Oxalobacteraceae bacterium
CGACGAGGCCATCGACATCCGGCCCGGCGACCTGTTCTACGCGCCGGACTACGCGCCCGCCGCCACCCTGGAAGCGGCCGCCGCCGGCATCTACGCCAGCTGGCGCGCGCGCGGGGTCAGCCTCACCTTCCTGATCCACGATTTGCTGCCCGTGCTGCAACCGGAATTCTTCCCGCCCGGCGCGGCGGCAAACCATGCCGCCTGGCTGGCCTGCATTGGCGCCAACGCCGACCGCCTGCTGTGCATTTCGCAGGCGGTGGCCGACGAAACGCGGACCTGGATGGCCGGCCGCAGCGACGCCGCCGTCGCAGTGCTGCACCACGGCGCCGATCTGGGCACGGCGGCCGATGCCGGCGCACCGCCGCAGCAGGCGTCCGAGGTGCTGGCACAACTGCGCGAGGCGCCCAGCTTTCTGATGGTCGGCACCATCGAGCCGCGCAAGGGCCACTTGCAGGCGCTGGACGCGTTCGAGCAGCTGTGGCGCGACGGGGTCGATGCCAGGCTGGTGATCGTCGGCCACGAGGGCTGGAAGCCGCTGGCCGACAGCGAGCGGCGCACCATTCCGCTGATCGTGCGCCGCCTGCAGCAGCATCCCGAACTGGGGCGCCGCCTGTTCTGGCTCAAGGGGATCGATGACGCCTGCCTGCAGCACGTGTACCAGGGCAGCGCCTGCCTGCTGGCCGCCAGCGAAGGCGAGGGCTTCGGCCTGCCGCTGATCGAGGCGGCGCGCTACGGCCTGCCGGTGATCGCGCGCGACATCCCGGTGTTTCGCGAAGTGGCGCAGGAAGGGGCCTGGTATTTCTCCGGGTCCGACGGCGCGGCGCTGGCCGCCTCGGTGCGCCAGTGGCTGGACCGGCACGCCACCGGCACCCACCCGGCTTCCAGCCTGGTACCGCAACGCTCCTGGCGCGACAACGCCGCGCAACTGCTGCGCATTCTCAGCGGCGCTGGATAAGGCACATCTCGTAGGCGCGCGCGTCGCGTCCCAGATAGGCCAGGTGGCGCCGGCAGGTAGCCGGATCGAAGTCCATGGCGTAACGCTGCAGCACTGCGCGTGCGCTCGCCACCACCCGTATATGCTCCTGCTCGGCGCGCGCGATGAAGTCGGTGCTCGTGTGCCGGTACGGGGTCGGCGCGGGCAACATGGCGTAGAGCGGTCCGCGCCGCGCATCCATCATGGCGCGCACCCGCGCGACGTAGGCATCCGATTCGGGAAAACCGGCGCCGAGCGAGACGAACACCAGATCGGGCGGGAAGAACGGCACCAGCCAGCCAAGCGGCGGATCGCCGGTGACGGTAATGACCATGCTCTCGCGCGGCGCGGGAATGCGCGGCGCCTGCGCGTGGTAGGCTTGCCGGTGCCAGCCGGTATGACCCCAGCTGTGAAACGGCAGCACCGTTACGGCGCAGATTGCCACTACCCCGAGCGCCAGCGGCGTGACGGCTCGTCCTGGCAGGACCAGGCGCGCCAGCATGAACACGGCCAGTGGCGCCAGCAATTCGAGCGGCACCAGATAGCGATAGATACCAAAGAGGTTCAGCCAGACCAGGTAAGCGAGCGCGAAAAACAGCAGGAAACCGCGCAGCGGGCCGGCCGGCACGGCGGCGCGGCGCAGCGGCAGCACCAGCGCCAGCAAATACAGCACGGGCCAGATCAGCTGGCGGATCGGCAGTTCGATCACGCGCTTCGGATCGAGCGTGAAAATGAAGGGCCACAGCAGTTTTTCGGCCAGGCCGCGCGGCAGCCAGCCACCGTCGCCAATGCCGATCGGCGTGGCCAGCGGGGCGTGGAACAGCTGATTAAACTGCGGGAACAGCGGGTTGCCGAACACCGTCCACATGGTCCAGTACCAGTAACCCGCGGACAAGGCGATCCCGGCCAGCACCGCCAGGCCGAATACGAAGCTGGCGCGCACGCGCTGCCGGAACGGTAGCGCCAGCGCCAGCAGCGCGCCGCACAGGGCCAGCGCGTACACCGCGTTGGTCAGCTTCAGGCCCGCGCCCAATCCCGCCAGCAGGCCGGCGATGCCGAGCGCCGGCAGCGATGGCGCCTCCCAGCGCGCCAGCACCCGCCACAGCGCGGCGAGCACGAACAACGACGTCATGTTGTCGCCCATGCTGTTGCCGATCTGGGAGAGAAAGCCGGGGCCCAGGCAGCCGGCCAGCGCCAGCAGCAGTGGCACGCGCGTCGTGCCGGGCCCCAGCAGGATGTGCGCAATCGCCAGCACCAGCACGAAATTGAGGCCGTGCAGCGCGCCCATGATGAAGCCGGTCAGCGGCGCCGGCAGCGCGCTGTTCAAGCCGTGATAGAACAGGTCGAGGGTGGGATTGAAGTAGCTCTGCCACTGTCCCGGCGCCAGATCGACGCCGATTCTGCCGCCCAGCAGCGCGTACGGGTTATAGCGGTGATAGTTGAGCAGGTCCCAGTTGGCGTCCTGGCCCAGCGCCAGCGACAGCAGGCCGAAACCGAGCGGCACCAGCCAGCACAGGCGGGCGGCGCTGCGCGGCTGGTCCAGCCAGTCCCACAGGCGCAGGTGCGGTGGCGGCGCGGCCGCGGCGGCGTGCTGGCGGAACACCAGCAGCTTGGCGCTGAGGAAGTTGAGCGTCATGCCGGCCAGCGAACCGCAGGCGACCGCGGCCAGCGGAAACAGGGGGCGCTTCGGACCGAGCGCGATCAGCAGGCTGTAGAGCGCGTAGTTGAGCAGTCCCCCCACCGCCATCGCGCCCAGGTAGTGCCACCACTGGCGCCACAGCGAGGTGGCCGGCGCGGCGTCGGCCGCCGTGGCAAAGGTGTAGCGCCGGTTGATCTGCCAGGTGGCGAACACCGCGGCCAGGAAGGACAGCAGGCGTCCGCCATAGGGATCGAGCCCGGCCCTGAGCGCCAGGTACAGCACCGCCATGTCGACCAGCAGCCCGGCCACGCCGGCCAGCGCGAAGCGCAGGATCTGCTCAGGAAGCCGGATCATTCGATCGGTCCGGGGCGGGAACGGCCAGGTAGGCGAAGCGCTTGTGTTCGATACGGGCTTTGGTGACGGCGTCGAGAATGATGCCGCAGGTGAGCAGGATGACGCCGAACAGCGCCAGCGCGGCGCACAGCACCGCTGTCGGCAGGCGCGGCACCATGCCGGTGCTCAGGTAGGTCTCGACCAGCGGCACGGCCAGGCCGAAGGCCAGCGCGCTGCAGGCGAGGAAGCCGGCCGAAAAGAAGGCCAGCGGCTTTTCCGATTTGACCAGCTTGAGGATCATCAGGAAGATGCGCATGCCGTCGCGGTAGGTGTTGAGCTTGCTGACCGAGCCCTCGGGACGGGCGCGGTAGACAGTGCTGACCTCGCCCACCGGCATGCGCAATTCCAGCGCGTGCACGGTCAGTTCGGTTTCGGTTTCGAAGCCGGCGGCGTGCGCGGCGAAGGATTTGACGTAGCGGCGCGAGAATACCCGGTAACCCGACAGCATGTCGGTGAAGCTGCGCCCGAACACCGACGCCACGCAGCGCGTGAGCAGGCGGTTGCCGAAGCGGTGGCCGAAACGGTAAGCCTGCTGCTCGTGCGAGACGCGGCTGGCCACCAGCATGTCCAGCCCGTCGCCGAGCAGCCGTTCGACCAGCTGCGGGGCGGCGGCGGCGTCGTAGGTGTTGTCGCCATCGACCATGATGTAGAGGTCGGCCTCGACATCGGCGAACATGCGCCGCACCACGTTGCCTTTGCCCTGCAGGGCAACCTGGCGCACCACCGCGCCAGCCGCGCGCGCCAGCGCCGCCGTGTCGTCGGAGGAGTTATTGTCGAACACGTAGACGGTGGCCTGCGGCAGGCTGCGCCGGAAGTCCGCGACCAGCCCGGCGACGGTCAAGGCTTCGTTGTAACAGGGAACCAGGATGGCGATGCGGTAGCGCGATATGGACATGACAGGCGTAATATCAGGTTGACAATGTTTTCGTCGAAAAAAAAGCGCGTTGATATCAACGCGCCGTTCGTCTGGAGCCGCAAGCTGTTCAGCCCTTGCGCAAGCCGCCCAGCAGGGCTGCCACTTTCTGACGGGCCGGTTTGGCCGACGAGGCCGCGGCCGCAGGGGCAGCCGGGGCTGGAGCGACGCTCGGTTCGTAGGGCTTGAGGAACCAGGGATCGATTTTTTCGCGGCGCGGCGACGGTCCGCCGCTGCGCGGCGCGCGCTCGTACGGTGCGGCGCTGCGCGCGCCGCTCTCGCCTTCGGGACGGCGGCCGCGGCGCTCGGCCGGACGGTCGTCGCGGCTTGACCTCGACGGCGCGACGAAGCCGGCCAGTTCGCCGCGCTTGATGGTTTGCTTGATCAGCTTTTCGATATCGGCCAGCAGGCGGTCGTCCTTGTCGGTGAAGATCTAGATGGACTCCCAATAATATAAAAAAAAACCGGTGCGGCCGATCCGGTGCACATAATCTTCGGCGTTGTAAGGCAGGTCGAAATTGATCACGCAGGGCAGATCGGAAATGTCCAGTCCGCGCGCGGCCACGTCGGTGGCCACCAGCACGTCGACTTCGCCGTTCTTGAACGCGTCCAGGGCGGCGATGCGCTCCTGCTGGGTCTTGTCGCCGTGGATGGCCTGGGCCTTGATGCCGCTCTGCTCGAGGTGGCGCGACAGGCGCGACGCGCCGATCTTGGTATTGGAAAACACCAGCACCTGTTTAAGGTCGCGTCCGCGGATCAGGAATTCGACCACGTCGCGCTTGGCTTCTTCGGACACCTTGTACACCACCTGGGTGACCTTGTCGGCGGTGGCATTGCTGCGCGCCACTTCGATGCTGACCGGATCGGTCAGGAAGCTGTTGGCCAGCTTCTTGATTTCGCCCGAGAACGTGGCCGAGAACATCAGGTTCTGGCGCTTCTTGGGCAGCATGTTGATGATGCGCTGCAGATCCGGCAAAAAGCCCATGTCGAGCATGCGGTCGGCTTCGTCCATGACCAGCATCTGCACCTGGCCCAGGCTGACATTCTTCTGTTCCACATGGTCGAGCAGGCGGCCCGGGGTGGCGATGACGATTTCCACGCCGCCCTTGAGGATCACGGTCTGGGCTTTCATGTCGACGCCGCCGAACACGACGGTCGAGCGCAGCGGGGTGTGCTGGGCGTACGCCTTGACGTTCTCGGCCACCTGGATGGCCAGTTCGCGGGTAGGCGTGAGCACCAGGGCGCGCACCGGGTGGCGCGCCGGCGACATGCTCGGGTTGGCGTGCGCCAGCAGCAACTGGATGATCGGAAGCGAAAAACTGGCGGTTTTGCCGGTACCGGTCTGGGCCGCACCCATGACGTCGCGTCCTTGCAGGACGATGGGAATCGCCTTGGCCTGGATCGGGGTCGGATGCACGTAACCCTGGTCGGTGAGCGCGCGCAGGATCTCGGGCGCAAGGCCGAAGTCGGCAAAGCGCACGGTGGGCGCGCTGTCGGCTTCGATGGTAATCGGGGTATCAGACATAAATCTTCCGGGCGAGTAATCGGATGCTCTACGCCCGAATGAGGGCCGGCGCGGGTAACTCCAGGAGGTCGCCAGACGAGCCGGGCGTTGGCAAACCGGGGAAGCGCGGCACTGAAATGGCCGGGCGCACGAACGTAGATGCAATGCTAGTGCCGTAAACGATACCCTAATTCCCGGCCACTGTATATGGAATACTGAATTGAAGCGGCCCTGGCCGCGTAGATAAGTGTCGATAACTGGTTTACACTGCCGCTCACCGCCATATTTCCGGAAAAACAATGTTGGCTGATTTGATAGGCCGGCGTCCGCTGCGCCAGCTGTGCATACTGGTTTGCCTGGCTGCCGCGGCCGCGCCCGTGCCGGCCACGCCAACCTCCCCCCTGCGCTTCAAGCCGCTCGGCTCGCTCGATGCGGCCGACCTGTCGATCCTGGCGCTGCTGCAGGACCGCCAGGGCTTCGTGTGGATCGGCACCCATAGTGGCGGGCTGTACCGCTACAACGGCTATGAAGCGGTCAAGTACACCAGCAGCGCGAACGATGAGCGCAGCCTGCCGCACGACCGCATCTCCACCCTGTTCGAGGACAAAAACGGCACGCTCTGGGCCGGCACCCAGGACGGGCTGGCGCGCTTTAATCCCGGCAGCAACGACTTCACCCGCTACGCGCCACCGCCGGGGCCGTCGGCCCAGCGCATCATCAAGAGCATCGTCAGCGACGGCAAGGACGGCATGTGGCTGGCCACCTGGGGCGGGCTGCAGCATTTCGACCCGCTGCGGGGCACCTTCAAACTGTTCCGCCACGATCCCGCAGTGGCCGACAGCCTGGGCAGCGACGACCTGAACGCGCTGGCCATGGACGATCAGGGCGGGCTGTGGGTAGCCACCTGGCCGGGCGGGCTGGACTACCTGCCGGGCGGCAGCGAGCATTTCGTGCACCACCGGGTCGACCGCGCCGACGCTCCGGACGCCAAGCTCAACATCGTGCGCGCCCTGCATTTCGCGCGCGACCGCACGCTGTGGATCGGTACCGAAACCGGCATCGTGACGTGGAACGCGAGCGCCAAGTGGGACAGCCGCCGGCGGCTCGATTCGCCGGCTTCGCGCGTGACCTATCTGTACGGCGACCGCAACGAGACGGTCTGGGCCGGCACCCTGGCGGCCGGCCTGCTGCGCTACGACCGCGCCAGCAGCACTCCGGTGCATTACGTGCATCGCGCCAACGATTCCAACAGCTTGCCATCGGATAATATTCGCGCCGTCATGCACGATCGCGGCGGCATGCTGTGGATCGGCTCGTTCACCGACGGCATCAGCCTGGTCAACCTGAACAGCCAGGGATTCCAGCGCTATATCCCGTTCGACGTGGAGGCGCACAATTTACGGCCGGACAATTCACTCAAATACATCGAGGGCGCGCCCCAGGGCCGCCTGTGGCTGGCGCGCAATTCCGGCCTGTCCCTGTTCGACCCGACCAGCGGCGAGGTGGAACGCATCTGGCGCGCCAACGGCACGCCCGGCTCGCTCAGCAACGACATCGTCTACAGCCTGTACCAGCAGCCGGGCGGCGCCTTGTGGGTCGGCACCTCGGCCGGGCTGAACCGGATGGACAGTCCCGGCCAGCCGTTCAAGGTGGTGCATTTCAATCAGGTCGGCGCCGACTTCATCAACGTGATCGCGCCCGGCAGCGGCGCCACGCTGTGGCTGGGGACCGGCCTGCAGGTGATCCGCTACGACACCGTCAAAGAGACCTGGACCGATTACGCGCCCGATCCGGCCGATCCGCACAGCCGCAGCGTCAACAGCACCACCACCATTCTGGAAGACCGCCAGGGGCGCGTGTGGATGGGCTCGGAATGGAGCGGCGGCGGGCTCGACCTGCTCGATCCGCCCAGCGGGCGCTTCCGTCATCTGCGCCACGATCCGGCCGACCAGCAGTCGCTGTCGGACAACAATGTCGGCGCGCTGTATGAAGATCCCAAGGGGCGCCTGTGGGCCGGGACCGCTTCCGGCCTGAACCAGGTCCTGGCCGGCGCGGACGGCAGCATCCGCTTTCGGCGCTACGACGCGGTCGGCCCGCACAAGATCCTGGCCATGCGCAGCGACGCCAGCGGCCAGTTGTGGATGAGCATCGCGACCGGCCTGGTACGGCTCGACCCCGTCAGCGGCAAGGTCAGCCGCTACACCAGCGCCGACGGCCTGAGCGAAGGCTTTACGGTCGGTTCCAGCTACGCGGCGCCGGACGGCCGCCTGTATTTCGGCGGCGTGAAAGGCATGACGGGGATCGACCCGGCCATCGTGCGCAGCAGCTCGGTGGCGCCGCAGGTGGCGTTTACCGATATCAGCGTGTTCAACCGCTCGCTCAGGGATGGCAAGCTGGCCGACGGCATCACGCTCGACGGCCACGTGACGGCGCCGCGCGCGCTGACCTTGTCCCTGCAGGATCTGGTGTTTTCGATCGAATTTGCGGCCCTGCACTACACCGACCCGGCGCGCAATACCTACGCCTACCGCCTCAAGGGCTTCGATCGCGACTGGGTCAGGGCCGACGCGGCGCACCGCAGCGCCACCTACACCAACCTCGACCCCGGCACCTACGAAT
>CBFGOU010000194.1:0-8003 GCA_965650445.1 uncultured Oxalobacteraceae bacterium
CCGCTACAGCTGGCTGCTGATGTATCTGTTCGGCGCTTCGCCGGTCCTGTCGAGCAGCTTCCTGCGCGGCCGCGCGCATCAGCTCGAGCGGCTGTCGGACGACACGCTGTACCTGCCCTACGCCACCAGCCTGCGCATGAGCGACCTGGGTTACCAGAACGATGCGCAGTCCGGCCTGACGCCGCATGAAAACTCGCTGGAAAGCTATGTGACGACCTTGATGGATGCGGTCAACCGCCCGTACAAGCCGTATGCGGCGCTGGGCACCAAGCGCGATGGCGAGTGGATCCAGCTGTCGACCAATGTGCTGCAGATCGAGAACGAATACTATTCGACCATCCGGCCCAAGCGGGTGATCAAGACCGGCGAGCGGCCGGTGCAGGCGCTGTGCCGCCGCGGCGTGCAGTATGTCGAGGTGCGCTGCCTGGATGTGGATCCGTTCGAGCCGATCGGCATCAGCTTGGAGACCGGGCGCTTCATGGATGCCTTCCTGCTGTTCTGCGCACTCGACGAGAGCCCCCTGATCAACCAGATGGATAGCCAGATCCATGCGCGCAATTTCGCCCGCACGGTCAAGGAAGGCCGGCGAGCGGACCTGACGCTCACGCGCGATGGCGCGGAAGTGCCGTTGCGGGCCTGGGCCGAGGAACTGATCGCGCGCATCGCGCCGCTGGCCGCAGTGCTGGACGAGCAGCACAACGACGGTGCGGTGCATGCCGCCGCGCTGGCCCAGCAAAGCGCCAAGATCGCCAGCCCGGCATTGACGCCGTCGGCGCGGGTGCTGGAGGAAGTGCGCGCGCTCGGTTCGGCGGCGGCGTTCGGCCTGCGTCAGAGCGAGCTGCACGCGTCCTATTTCCGCGACAGCCCGCTGCTGCCGGCCGAGGAAGCGATGTTCCAGGAAATGGCGGCCGCTTCGCTGGCCGAGCAGGCCATCATCGAGCAGACCCAGACCGGCAGCTTCGACGACTTCGTCGCCGCTTACAACAGCAGCACGCTGTGCGGTGAGTAGGCGGGTGCGCAGCGCATGCTGACCTTTTATAACGAACACCACGCGCAGCATCACGGCCGCTACGAAATGTTCCGCGGCGAGGCCGTGCCTTGCTTCGAGACGCCCGACCGCGCCCGTCTGGTGCTGGCCGAGTTCGAGCGGCGCGGCCTGGGCCAAGTGGTGACGCCGCATGGCGTGCCGCTGGTGTCGCTCGAACGCATCCACACGCCGCGCTACCTGCATTTCTTGCGTAGCGCCTGGAACGAATGGTGCGCGCTCGACGAGGTCAACGCCGGCAAGGACGCGCTTCCCTCCGTGTGGGCCATCCGCGGCCACCGGCATGACGTCGAACCGGACAATTTCGGCGCGCGCCTGGGCCTGTATTCGATGGACAGCGGCACGCCGATTACGGCCGGCACCTGGATCGCCGCCAAGACCGGCGCCGATTGCGCGGTCAATGCGGCGCATGCGCTGCGCCTGGGCGAACGCGGCACCTTCGCGCTGACCCGCCCGCCCGGCCACCATGCGGGCGCGGATTTTTTCGGCGGCTACTGCTTCTTGAACAATGCCGCGCTGGCGGCCCAGCATCTGCTCGACGATGGCGCGCGCCGGGTGGCCATCCTGGACATCGATTACCACCACGGTAACGGCACCCAGAACATTTTCTACCGGCGCGACGATGTGCTGTTCATCTCCATCCATGCCGATCCGCGCAGCGACTTTCCGTACTATCTGGGCCATGGCGACGAAACCGGCGAAGGCGCGGGAGCCGGCTACAACATGAATCTGCCGCTGGCGCAGGGCGCCGGATCGGCGCAGTGGTTCGCAGCGCTGGAGACGGCGTGCATCAAGCTGGCCAGCTATGCGCCCGATGCGCTGGTGGTGTCGCTCGGCGTGGACACGTTCGCGGGCGACCCGCTGTCGCACTTTGCCTTGTCGTCCGCCGATTTCCTGCGCATCGGCGAACGGATCGGCCACACCGGTTTGCCGACCGCCTTCGTGTTCGAGGGGGGCAATGCGGTGCCGGAACTGGGCATCAATGTGGTCAATGTACTTGAAGGATTCGACACCGCGGCGTGATGTGCCGCGCGTGCCTGTACTCAATCCCTTGGAAGGACGCACGCATGCCCGCCCCTGCGACGCCATCGGCTAGCGCCACCGACTGGCAATTTCTCCCTTTCGACGCCCTGTCGCGCGAGGATCTCTACACGCTGCTGGCTGCGCGCCAGCAGGTGTTTGTCGTCGAGCAGCACTGCTTTTACGAAGACGTGGACGGACTCGACCTGCAGGCGCATCACCTGCTCGGCTGGCGCACCATCGCCGGCCAGCGCCAGCTTGCCGCCTACCTGCGCGTGCTCGCCCCCGGCGCCAAGTACGCCGAGATGTCGCTGGGACGCGTACTGACCACCCGCGTCGCGCGCGGCGGCGGCAGCGGCCGCGAACTGCTTCGCGTCGGCATCGCCCATGCGGAACGCCTCTATCCCGGCCACCGCATCCGCATCGGCGCGCAGCAGTACCTGGAAGCGTTCTATGCCGGTTTCGGCTTCCAGACCGTGTCCGCGCCCTACGACGAAGACGGCATCATGCACATCGACATGCTGCGTTAGCCGCGCGACGGCGGCGCCCCAGCCAGCCGACGACGCCCAGGCCGCCCACCAGCATGACGTAGGTTTCCGGTTCTGGCGCCGTTGAGGCGACGTCCAGCAGGACGGAGCCGCAGTCGTCGGAACGGCACCCATAGGCGATGATCTGGGCGCTGTCGTTGATGCCGGTGGCCGCGTACAGATGCCAGCCCGAGGCCGGATCGATCAGGGAGTTGAGGTCGGTCATGACGCCGTCGGCGTACAGGAAGGCGGCGTTGTCGGCCGTGGCTTGCTCGGAATAGCCGACCACCAGCCCGGACTCGTTGATGGCGGTGGCCCAGCTGCGCCCGCCGCCCAGCGAACCGATATCGGCCATGCTGCCGTTCTGGTACAGGAAAGCGTGTTCCACCCCGTTACCCCAGGCATGGCCGACGATCTGCCCGGCGTCGTTGATGTCGGCGGCGCTGCTGTAGCTGCCGCCGAAGGTGCCCAGGTCGGTCATGCTGCCGTTGCTGTAGATGAAGGCGTGCGACAGAAATGGCGAAACGTCGTCCAGCGACGAGACGCCGACGACGTCGCCTTTGTTGTTGATGCCGCCGGCATAGGCGAAGCCGCCGCCGAGGGTGCCGAGATCGACGCCGGCGCCGCCGGAATACAGGAAGGCGCGGTATTGCTGCCCCGTGGGCAGGTACTGGCCGGCGATCTGCCCGCTGTTGTTGATGGCGTTACCAAAGCTGGTGACCCCGCCGAACACGCCGAGCGTCGTCATGCTGCCACTGGCGTAGCGGTAGGCGTTCGTATCGCCGCTGGGGATGGCGGAATAACCGGTGACCTGGCCGCTGGCGTTGATCGCATTGGCCGTGCTGTCCGGCCCCCCCAGGGTGCCGAGCAGGTCGAACGAGCCGCCGCCCGTGCCGGACCAGATGAAGCCGCGCCGCCCGTCCGGCGTGGCGATGTCGCCAACGACCATGCCGGCGTTATTGATGCCGAGGGCGTTGGTGCCGACCGGCAGCGCCGTGATGTTGTACTTGAGCGGCGCCGCGTGGGCGCCGCTGGCCGCGCACCATAGCGCGCTGAGTAAGGCTGCGAGAAACTGGCGTAGATGCATGATGAGCGCTTCCGATGTGTGCTGGAATTGCACAGCATCGCCCGCTCACGCGTTTAACTCATGATGCATATCAGAAGTGCGCGCCCACGTGCCTCTTGACGCGGCACGCCAATTGGTGCGTATAACGATCAGTTCACGGCGGTGAGTTCAACGTCGAACACCAGGCCGGAATTGGCTGGTATGGCGCCATTACTGTTGCTGCCATAGCCCAAGCTGGCTGGAACGATCAGGGTGCGCTTGCCGCCGACCTTCATTCCAGGAATGCCCTGTACCCAGCCGTCGATAACGCCGCCAAGACCGCTCTTGAGCACGGCTTGGAAGCCGGTGCCGCTGTCGATCTGGGTGCCCTTGAAGTTGGCCTTGGTGCTGTCGTACAGCCACAGGGTGTAGTTGACGGTGATGGTCTTGTTGACAGCCGCCTCGGCGCCGGTGCCGACCACGGTGTCGGTCTTGACCAGGGCCGGGGCGTTATACACCTGCGGTGCAGGCGCGGAATCGCTGCCGCCGCCACAGGCGCTCAGGGCCAGCAGCGCGGAGAAGGCGGCGATCAGGGGGAGCTTGATATTCATGGACATCCTTGCTAGACAAAGAGAAATAAAAGTGTCCAGCAGTGTAGCAGCAGACGCAGCCGCCGGATCGCCCGGGCGGCTGCGAAATTGTCCGAATTATGTATCGGCGTGTATCAGATTTCGACCTGGGTTCCCAGTTCGATCACCCGGTTGGTGGGAATCTGGTAGTAGTCGGCGGCGCCGCGCGCGTTGCGCGACATGGCCACGAACAGATGCTCGCGCCACGGCGCCATGCCGGTGCCCGGCGTGGAGATGACGGTCTGGCGCGCGATGAAGAAGGAAGTTTCCATCATCTCGAAGGGCAGATCGTGTTCCCGGCATAGCGCCAGGACGTCGGGAATATTCGGTTCATCCTTGAAGCCGTAATACACGTTGAGCTGGAAGCAGTTGTGGCCCAGCCCGACCACCCTGACCTGCTTGCCCTGCTCGACATACGGTTCTTCCCGGATGCGCACGGTGAGAAACACCACACGTTCATGCAACACCTTATTGTGCGACAGGTTGTGCAGCAGCGCGTGCGGCACGCCGTCGCTTTCGCCGCGCAGGAAGATCGCGGTGCCGTACACGCGCGCGGGCGGCGCCACGAACAGCGACTGCAGGAAGTCGTCGAGCGGAATGGCATGCTTTTGCAGGTTTTCGAACACCAGCTCGCGGCCGCGCTTCCAGGTCATCATCACGGTAAACAGCACCGCGCCGAGCAGCAGCGGGAACCAGCCCCCGTGCAGCAGTTTGAGCGTGCTGGACGAAAACAGCATCAGGTCCATGGCGATGAAAAAGCCGGTGGCGGCAAAGCACAGCGCCAGCGGCAGGTGCCAGCGGTAGCGCGTGACGAAGAAGGTCAGCACGGTGGTGCACAGCATCGTGGCGGTGACGGCAATGCCGTAGGCACCGGCCAGATTGTCGGACGAACCGAAGCCGACCACGGCGATCAGCACCACGATCAGCTGCAGCCAATTGACTGCGGGAATATAAATCTGGCCGATCTCGCTGGCCGAGGTGTGCAGCACGCGCATGCGCGGCAGCAGCCCCAGCGCGATGGCTTGCTTGGTCATCGAGAAGGTGCCGGAAATCGTGGCCTGCGAGGCGATCACCGCCGCCATGGTCGACAGCACCACCAGCGGATACACGCTCCAGCTGCCGAGCTGGTTGAAGAAGGGATTGGTGACGTAGTCGGGATGGCGGATCAGCAGCGCGCCCTGGCCGAAGTAATTCAGGACCAGGGCCGGATAGGCGATCATGAACCAGGCCAGGCGAATCGGGCGCTTGCCGAAGTGGCCCATGTCGGCATACAAGGCTTCGGCGCCGGTAATGGCCAGCACCACCGCGCCCAGCGCCACGAAGGCGATGAAACGGTTGGCCAGCATGAAGCGCAGCGCCTGGAACGGGTTCAGGGCGGCCAGGATGGCCGGCGCCTCGACGATATTGACGATGCCCATGGCCGCCAGCGCGATGAACCAGACCAGCATCACCGGGCCAAACAGCACGGCAATGCCGGCGGTGCCACGCCGCTGCAGCGCGTACAGGGCGACCAGCACCACGATGGTGAGCGGCACCACATAGCGTTCCAGCGCAGGCGCGGCCACTTCCAGGCCTTCGATGGCGCCCAGCACCGAAATGGCCGGGGTGATCACGCTGTCGCCGTAAAACATGGTGGCGCCGAACACGCCCAGCACCATCAGGGGGAAATGAAACTTCGACGGTTTGCCCACCGAGCCCAGGGCCAGTGCCATCAAGGCCATGATGCCGCCCTCGCCGCGGTTATTGGCGCGCAGCACCAGGCTGACATATTTGAGCGACACGATCAGCGTCAGCGCCCAGAAAATCAGCGAGGTGACGCCCAGCAGGTTGGGGGTAGTGAGGAGCAGGCCGTGTTCCGGATCGAACACGGTCTTGAAAGTGTAGAGCGGGCTGGTGCCGATGTCGCCGTAGACAATGCCGACCGCGGCCAGCGTGAGCGCGGCAAGGCTGCTTTTCTTGTGTTCAGACGTCAAGGTGGCACCTTATTCTTGTTTTGGTGCGATGCACAATAAGATACCCATATGGAAATTGCAAGTGAATTTTGTCAGCACGGTCCGTCGCCCAGGCGATGCATGTTGGCTAATTTTACGCGCCAATGGCGCACGGGACGGTGGCGGGGCATGGCGAGCGCGGCTTGCCCAAACCCGCCATAATGTAAGACCATTGTTTCGTAATGAGTACCGCATGCGCTCCGGCATTCTCTCGGCCGCCCTGGCATTTTTGCTGTGGGGTCTGTTTCCGCTCTACTTCCACGCGCTGGCGGCGATCACGCCGAGCGAGATCCTGGCGCACCGCGTACTGTGGTCGCTCGTCTTTCTGCTGCTGGTGCTGGGCGTGCGCGGCCAGTGGAGCTGGCTGGCGGGGCTGCGCGGCCAGCCACGCGTGATCGCCAGCTTCGCCGCCAGTGCGATTCTGTTGTCGGGCAACTGGCTGCTGTATATCTGGGCCGTCAACAGTGGCCACGTGATCGAAGGCAGCCTGGGCTACTTCATCAATCCGCTGGTCAATGTGATGCTCGGCTATGTGGTACTCAAGGAACGTCTGCGGCCGGTGCAATGGCTGTCCATCGCGATTGCCGCCTGCGGCGTGCTGTGGCTGACCTGGCAGGCCGGGCGCATGCCCTGGATCGCCCTGCTGCTGGCGGCCAGTTTCGGCGGCTACGGGCTGCTGCGCAAGACCGCCGCACTGGGCGCGCTGGAAGGCCTGTCGTTCGAAACCATGCTGCTGTTTCCGTTCGCGCTCGCCTATATTGTGTGGCTGAGCCTGCATGGCGGCAGCGGTTTTGCCAACGCGCCCGCCGAGACCCGCTGGCTGCTGGCCGCCGCCGGCCCCATCACCGCGATTCCGCTGCTGCTGTTCGCCAACGGCGCGCGCCGCATTCCGCTGTCGGTGCTGGGACTGCTGCAATACATCGGCCCGACCCTGCAACTGACGCTGGGCGTGTACGTGTTCCACGAAGCGTTTACCGCCGAACGCCTGGCCGGCTTTGCCATGATCTGGACCGCGCTGGCGCTTTACGCCGGCGAAGGGATCTGGCGGCGCGCATCCTGACACTCACAACGGCACTACTGTTTCATAAGCTTTTATCGTATGCTGTCCACCTTCCGATACCAATGAATTAACCCGAGATCATTCCCTAATGGCAAATTACGTCTATACCATGAACCGCGTGGGCAAAATCGTCCCGCCCAAGCGCCAGATCCTGAAAGACATTTCGTTGTCGTTTTTCCCCGGCGCGAAGATCGGCGTGCTGGGCCTGAACGGTTCCGGCAAGTCCACGCTGCTGAAAATCATGGCCGGCATCGATACCGATATCCAGGGCGAGGCGGTGCCGATGCCGGGCCTGAACATCGGCTACCTGCCGCAGGAACCGCAGCTCGATCCCGAGCAGACGGTGCGCCAGGTGGTCGAATCGGGCCTGGGCGAAGTGTTCGAAGCCCAGGCCAAGCTGGACGCGGTGTACGCGGCGTACGCCGATGAAGACGCCGATTTCGACGCGCTGGCGGCTGAGCAGGCGCGTCTGGAAGCGATTATTTCCACGTCCGACGGCGGCAACCTGAATCTGCAGCTGGAAATGGCCGCCGACGCGCTGCGCCTGCCGCCATGGGATGCCAAGATCGGCATCCTGTCCGGCGGTGAAAAGCGCCGCGTGGCGCTGTGCCGCCTGCTGCTGTCAAAGCCCGACATGCTGCTGATGGACGAGCCAACCAACCACCTGCACGCAGAAACGGTGGCCT
>CBFGOU010000195.1:0-7997 GCA_965650445.1 uncultured Oxalobacteraceae bacterium
GTTTACCGGGCCCGTTTCGTTTACACCGGCCTACGTTTTGACACAGCCTGGGTCGTAAGCGGCCGGTCGAGCCTGGCGTGATTGCATGACTTCACATCGGTCTGATGGCACCCAAGCAATGAGGCTGCTTGGGTTTATTCGTGGGTTCATTGAAGGGATCGAGCGGGCTCAGCCGGGCGCATGCCGACGGTCGTCCCTAGGGAGACACCCCGTGGGATCCCGTACGCTCCCCAAATCGCTAGGTTCATAGACTATCCAGGGTTCGAATCCCTATCTCCGCCAAGCCTAGCTCGATCGACACAACGTGTGCTGATATCGATCATCTACGCTCGACTCGGGGCACGCGTTCGTGGCGACGGCTTCAAACGGGCACCCGATCCGAGTGTATGCGTTCGTAGACCATTGATGTGCGTTGCCGGGCGAACGACGCGCGAACGAATGCCCTACGAGCCTGAGGCGGAGCGCACGTCGGGCGCGGCAAGCATGGCGCTTCACCAGGCATCGCTCTCGCTGATTCAGGCGGCGTCGATCGCGCGAGGCTGGAACACCATCGCACACGCGCAGCTCATCCCGCCCCGGGTGATTGAGGACGAGTGACGCCAGCCCGTAACCGTACTTTTGAGCGAACAGTGCGGCCAGCGCGGGCGATTCGGCGCCGCGCGCTTCATTGCGTTGGCGGCTGCGAGCGTAGCCTTCAAGGTCGGCGCGTGCGCGTTCCGCGCGTCGATCTGCGCCGGCCCAGTTGCACAGCAAAGGTGGGCGTCGACCTAGCCCAGAACGCCTCCCGAACGTTGTGTTACGACTTCGCAGGCAACCGCACACGGCGACACCAGTACAAAACCTCTACCCTAATTAAATGAAATACTGCTTAAGTTCAAGTTAAATTTTTGTAATACAATATTTCGTTTTTTGTTATATTTTGTGATTATCTCAAGAAATAAATTTATTAAAGTAAAGCCTTCAAGAGAAATTTACTAAGTTTCGATTTTCTAGTGATTTCTTTTGATGCTTTGGGGCCTCTATAATTTTTTTGTTATGCAATCGATCTAAAGCAAAATATGGTTATCAGGCCGAATCAACTTCATTATTTTTGAGAAATTATATGCAAACTTTGACGTTCGAAGAAATCGACATGGTATCTGGTGCAGACCGGTCTGGCACGATCGGTACGTGGATTGTTGGCAACGGCACTGGATATGCCGTTGGTGGCTTCGTAACTGGCGTTATGGAAGGCATGGAATTGGGTTCAATCGCTGGTCCAGTAGGTATCCTGATAGGTGGTGCGGCTGGCGGCGCGGCCGCATACGTGTTCGCCCACTCTCTCCGTTAAGATTACCGCTTCAAGAGAAAATTACTAAGCTTTGATTTTCTACTGATATTTTTTGATACTTATGTGGCCTCTATAATTTGTTTTTTATGCGATTAATATAAAGCAAAATATGATTTTAGGCCGAAATTAACTTCATTATTTTTGAGAAAAGCTATATGCAAAACTTGACGTTCGAAGAAATTGACATGGTATCCGGTGCAGGCGTGATTCACTCGATGGCTCAGTACATTGTCGGCGACGGTACTGGATATGCTGTTGGTGGCTTCGCAGCTGGCGTTATGGAAGGTATGGAACTGGGTTCGATCGCAGGTCCAGTAGGTATCCTTGTAGGTGGTGCAGCCGGTGCTGCGGCTTCATACGTATTCGCCCACTCTCTCCGTTAAGACTGCCGAAATGAGGGGGCGTTTTCGCCCCCTATTTATATGAAAATTTCTGAAATTCGCGATGTAAGCCGAGTTTGGCAGCAGTTTGTACCAATTCAATCGATCTCGCAGTTGCTTTCATTCATTGCGTTTTATGCACTGATAATTGGCGTTGTGTACCTAATTACGAGAAACGAACCTGAAGTTTTCGAAATTGTGTGTACTGGCGCCACAGTTGGAGCTTTCCCAGCACTGCTCATCGCGCTGCCGCAGGAGTTTATTGCTGAGTTCGACTCTGAGCGCGCTACGGCATCAACGTTGAAAGAGATTGATGAGCTACTCAGATTTCGGGGGTATAAAACGAAAGACGACTTGGGAACGACAACTGCTTTATACATCTCTAAATTACCTGCTGCTTTATCTTGGAAAGAAAATAGTTTTGTTATACGTCGCTCTGAAAAATCAATTATTGTCCGAGGGCCAAAAGGCAGCGTAAAATGGTTGCGGGATCGTCTGATCCGATAAAGCCACGGAATGTGATGCGGTCTGTATCGACTGGGGCGCCTCGTACGCGTATCGGACCGAATTGGCTTCGCTGCGTGCATGGTTTTCGGTTCCCTTGAAAGGCGCAACACTGCCCAACCTAGTTCGGATTGGCAACTCGCTGAAATTGGTGATAAGGCCTTAAAGCTGAATGCGGATGCGCTGCCCCAGATCATTGATTTGATTAATTATGTCCAACCAACAACTCTTTAGGACGGAAGCCCTATCTGCCAATCAGAACTCTTCTCTTGGCGAAATTACTTTAATTCGGCCGATTTCTTTTTCGATAATGACTACTAGTGGCGTGATCGTCGCAGCGTTATTAATTGGCTTTTTTATATTTGCAACATATACCAAGCATAGCACTGTCGAAGGTCAAATTGTCCCGATATCTGGCTTGGTGAAGGTGTATCCGTTCCAGGCAGGCATTCTGTTGAAAAAGCATGTTGTGGAAGGGCAGAAAGTCAGAAAGGGCGATGTGCTTTTCGTGCTGTCGAGTGACCGGCAGTCAGGCATGCAGGGAAACATTCAGGCTTCGATCAGCGCCAACGTCGCCGAGCGGCGTCAGTCGTTCGAAGAAGAATTGGCCAAGACGCGCATGGTCCAGCAGGACGAACGGGATGCGTTGACGAAGAAAATCGCCAGCCTGGAGTCGGAACTGTCCGGATTGGGCGGGCAAATTGATAGCCAGAAAAGCCGCGTCAAATTGGCCGAGGAGTCCGTGACGCGTTACCAGGGCTTGCTCGCGCAGGATTACATTTCGAAAGAGCAGTTGCAGCAAAAACAGGAAGACTTGATTGACCAGCGCCTGCGTGTACAAAACCTGGAACGGGACCGGATCAACGTGGCCCGAGATTTGGCCGATCAAAAGAATGCCCTGGTCACGCTAAGCCTGCGCCAGCAAAACCAGCTCGCGCAACTGCAGCGATCGATTTCCAGCACTGCTCAGGACCTCGCCGAGAGCGAAGCGAAACGGCAGTTATTGATCACCGCGCCTGAAGCCGGTACCGCAACGGCGGTGATCGGCGAAGTCGGGCAAATGGCGGATGGGAATCGGCCACTGGTGAGTATCGTGCCGGCCGGTATGATGCTGGAGGCCCATCTGTATGCGCCGAGCCGGACAGTGGGTTTCATCAAGGCAGGCGATCCGGTATTGCTGCGCTATCAGGCCTATCCCTACCAGAAGTTCGGCCATGCCAAAGGCACTGTGCAGTCCGTGTCGCGCACCGCGTTGACGGCCAACGAACTGGCCGCAACGTCGAGCACGGGCAGCGCCGGCAGCAGCGAGCCCTTGTACCTCGTGACGGTCGCGCTGGCGTCGCAAACCGTGACGGCATATGGTCGGCCGGAACAACTGCAGACCGGCATGCTGCTCGATGCCGATGTCCTGCAAGAGAAGCGTCATCTGTACGAATGGGTGCTGGAACCCTTGTACAGCCTGACTGGCAAATTGTTTTAATTCTGGTAGCGTTCTTGCCCTATGTCGATCCTGAATGACCTTGCCCTGGGATTTCGCAGCAAGTTGCCTGTGATTTTGCAAACCGAAGCCACAGAATGCGGCCTGGCCTGTATTGGCATGATCGCCACGTACCACGGCTACCGAACCGATCTGGCATCGCTGCGGGCGCGCTTTTCGATTTCCCTGAAGGGCGCCACACTTGCCAACCTGATCGGGATCGGTAACTCGCTGGAGCTGGTCACGCGCCCTTTGAAGCTGGACATGGATTCGCTACCCCAGTTGAAACTGCCGTGCGTCCTGCACTGGAATTTCAATCACTTCGTGGTGCTCAAGGAAGTGCGCACCAAATCCGTTACGATCCATGATCCCGCGTTCGGCCTGCGGACCCTGTCGATGGAGGACGTGTCGAAATCGTTCACCGGGGTCGCGCTCGAGCTGTGGCCGAATACCAGATTCAAACCGCAGGAGCAGCACCAACCGGTCAGCCTGCGCAAGCTGATGGGTCGGGTGACGGGCCTGTCGCGCTCCTTCGGCCAGATCCTGGGCCTGGCGGTGGCGCTGGAAGTGTTCGCGCTGGTCAGCCCGTTTTTCCTGCAATGGGTGATCGACGACGTGATCGTCGCCGCAGACCGCGATTTGTTGACTACGCTGGCTATAGGTTTCGGTTTGCTGATGCTGATACAGCAGGCGATCGGCGCGATGCGCTCGTGGGTCATCCTGTATTTAGGCACTACGCTGAACATCCAGTGGCGCGCAAACGTGTTCACACATCTGATCCGGCTGCCTGTTCAGTATTTCGAAAAGCGCCATGTCGGCGACGTGGTGTCGCGTTTTGGCTCGATCGACCAGATCCAGCGGACGCTTACCACGTCCTTCCTCGAAGCGATTCTCGACGGCCTGATGACCCTGGTCACTCTGGTGATGATGTTCATCTACAGCGCGACGCTTGGTTGGATCGCAGTCGCCGCGATGATGCTGTATGCGCTGAGCCGCAGGGCCTGGTATCAACCGCTGCGCCACGCGACCGAAGAACAGATTATCCACGCCGCAAAACAGCAGACCCATTTCCTCGAGACAGTACGCGGGGTCAAGGCCATCAAGCTATTCCAACGCTATGACGAGCGGCGCTCTGCCTGGTTGACCCTACTGGTCGATCAGGTCAACGCCGATTTGCGGACCCAAAAGCTGCAGTTGTTCTATAAGACCTTGAACGGTATTTTGTTCGGTATCGAGAATGTATTGATCATCTGGCTCGGCGCCAAGCTAGTCTTGGACGGGAATTTCAGCGTTGGCGTCCTGATGGCATTCAACTCGTATAAGACACAGTTCGATAGCCGGGTCAGCTCGCTAATCGATAAATTCTACGAAGCTAAAATGCTGCAGTTGCAGGGCGAGCGTCTGGCGGACATCCTGCACACCGAGCCGGAAAACCCGCAAAGCAGCGTGCAGGACGAGGGCGCGCGCGAGATCGGCGAATCAAGCATCGAGGTGCGCGGCCTGCGTTACCGTTATTCCGATCACGAGCCCTATGTGCTGAACGGTGTCAATCTGCGTATTACACCTGGCGAATCGGTGGCCATCGTCGGCCCGTCCGGGTGCGGAAAATCGACCTTGATGAATGTCCTGCTGGGGATTTTGCCGCCGGGAGAAGGCGACGTCCTGATTGGCGGCCTCAACGTGAAGAGAGTCGGCATGCACACCTTGCGCAACGCGGTCGGCACGGTAATGCAGGATGACGTCCTATTTGCCGGTTCGATCGCCGACAACATTAGCTTTTTCGACCAGCAAGCGGATCAGGACTGGATCAAGCGGTGCGCCTGCATGGCTGCGATTGAAGCAGAGATCAATGCGATGCCTATGGGTTATAACACCCTGGTCGGTGATATGGGTACCGTACTGTCCGGCGGCCAACGCCAGCGCATCCTACTGGCGAGGGCATTGTATAAACGGCCGCGCATACTTTTCTTGGATGAAGCCACCAGTAACCTCGACGTGCACAAGGAACATGAAGTGAATGCGGCTATCAAATCGCTCGATATCACGCGCGTCATTATTGCCCATCGCCCTGAAACGATCGCCAGCGCCGACCGCGTCATTGTGCTCATGGACGGCAAGATCGTTCAAGACCTGCCGGTACAGACCCGGGTCCAGGGGCCCATTATCAAGGAAGAGCAGATCTCGGCATGATGGGTGTATTGGTAATGCGCTGGATAGGGATCGCGATCGCGGTGGGCCTGTGCGCGCGGGCCGTGGCGGGCGACTTCGATCAGTTCGGAACGCGAGCGCTAATTTCGGCCTCTCAGCTCAAGGACATGGTGCCCGCCAAGCCGTCGGCGGCGATTTGCCAGTTCGATACACTGTCCGCGAAGCTCAGCCTGATGGAAGCCATCGAGCGTGCGCTATGCTACGATCCGCAGACGCGCCAGGCCTGGGCCGACGTCAAGCTGCAGGCGGCCCGGGTCGGCATTGCGCAAGCCGCCTACCTGCCAACGCTGAACGCTAGCTCGAGCGTTTCCAAAAGTCAGTACATCGAAACCGTGCGTGATTTGCCAGCCTTGAGTTACGTGAATCATATGACGACGCGCGACACGGCACTGAACCTGAGCTGGACGCTGTTCGACTTTGGCCTGCGCCAAGCGACGCTGGACAATGCATGGCAGTTGTTGGCGGCGGCCAACGCGACCCAGGATGCGACCCTACAAAACGTGTTTGCCTCAACTGCGCAAGTGTATTACCAGGTGGTAAGCACACAAGCGGCTCTAGACGCGCGAGTGGAAGCGGAAAAGGCTACCCGGGAAAACTTCTTGGCGGCGGATGCACGCTACAAGGCCGGCGCGGGCGCCTTGGCCGACAAACTGCAGGCGCAGACCAATTACGCCCAAGCGACCCTGGACCGGGTCCGCGCCAACGGCGATTGGAAGAGCGCACAGGGCGCGCTGGCGATCGCGATCGGCGTGCCGACCGATGCCGCCATTGCGGCCGACAGCGAAACTCACGTCTTACCCAATACTACCTTCGTGCAGTCGATCAATGCCCTGATGCGCGAGGCCAAGCTTCAGCATCCGAGTTTGCTGGCTGCGCAGGCGCAGTTGCGCGCAGCCCAGGCCAATGTCGTGGCGGCCCAGGCGGAAGGAAGGCCCATGGTGTCGATGATTGGCAACCTGGATCGCAATAATCAATTGGGCCAGTACCCGAACGACACCTTCGTTCGCAACAAGAGCATCGGTATCCAGATCAACATTCCCCTGCTGAACACCGTTGACCACACCTATCGCGTCAGCGCGGCACGCGCTCAGGCCGAATCGAAGGCGGCCGCCCTCGCAAGCGCCGAGCAGCAGGTTGCGCTCGACGTATGGAAGAGCTACCAGCAATTGGAAACGGAAACTGCGGACGTTAAGGCATCCAATGAGTTCTTCGAGACCGCGACACAATCGTACAAGGTGGCGCAAGGTCGCTACAAGGCAGGGATCGGGACGATCCTCGAACTGATCAGCGCACAGAGCGCCGTGGCGAATGCCACGCAACAGCGCGTGCAAGCGTTCTCCAACTGGCGGTTTGCACGGCTCAAGCTTGCGCTAAGTCTTGGCAAGCTTGGCTTCTGGACAATTCAATAATCTATATCCTGTAAGCGGCTGCACGAGTTCGCATTGATCAGGCCACTTCCGACCGTGGCGAACTCGGCTGCAAACACCATTTGCTCGTGGATGAGCGTGGGCTTCCCCTAGTGGCCCAGATCTCAGGTGCGCAGCTACACGACTCGCGTTTCCTCATCCCTTTCGTCGAGTCGATCCCGGTAGTTAAAGGGCTGGCGGGCCGTGCCCGCAAACGTCCAGGTAAGCTACATGCCAATCGAACGTACGCTTCGAGAGCCCATCGGGCTTGGCTGCGCAGTCGAGGCATCGCAGCTCGTATCGTGCTACGGCGTGGAGTCGCGCGAAAGGCTTGGACGGTGGCGTTGGATCGTTGAGCGGACCTTGGGTTGGCTACACCGCTCCCGCAGATTGCGCATTCGGCATCAGCGACGAGCAGACGTGCACCAGGCGTACGTGTCGCTTGCCTGCTCGCTCATCTGTTGGCGATATGTAGAGAGGTTTTGTCAGGCGCTCTTAATCCCGATGGCTCGACACGCATACGTGCCCTCGCGGTCGCAAGCATGCCGACCATTCAGAGTGGGAAGAACAGGATTCGAGCTTTCATGACTTTCAGTTCCTCCGACAACAGCAGCCCGGCACGCTGCCCCAGGCTGACCGTCCGCTATCGACCCAGGCTGTGTCAAAACGTAGGCCGGTGTAAACGAAACGGG
>CBFGOU010000196.1:0-7956 GCA_965650445.1 uncultured Oxalobacteraceae bacterium
GCAAAAAGGGATTGGTGGCTTTTTCCAGGCCGATGGTCGACGGCACGGTGGGCTCGCTGCGGGCACGCCTTGCGCTGTCGGCTTGCTGGCGGGTGGCGATGGCGTCGCTGTCCGGTTCGGCCGCCAGCGCGAAACCCAGATTGGCCAGCGTGTATTCGTGCGCGCAATACACCAGGGTATCGTCGGGCAGGGCGGCCAGCCTGGCCAGCGAGTGCAGCATCTGGGCCGGCGTGCCTTCGAACAGCCGGCCGCAACCGGCGCCAAACAGGGTGTCGCCGCAGAACAGCCACGGCGCGTGCAGGTAGGCGATGTGGCCGGCGGTGTGGCCGGGGATGTCGAGCACGGTCAGGCTCAGGTCCAGGCCCGGCACATCGACGCGCGCGCCTTCGCCGAGCGGGTGAGTGACCGCCGCGATGGCTTCGCCGCGCGGACCGAACACCGGCACCGCGGCGTGCGCCAGCAGGGTTGGCACGCCACCAATGTGGTCAGCATGGTGATGGGTGAGTAGAATGGCGGTCAGGGTCAGTCCATGCTTGGCGAGCGCGGCCAGTACTGCCGGACCATCGCCCGGATCGACCACGGCGGCATGGACGCCATCCTGGATGAGCCAAAGGTAATTATCCCGGAAGGCGGGGATGGCGATGACGCGCAAGTCGCGGCGCGGCGAAGTCGTCATAGTGGTAGCGGGTTTTTCGATGAATGGGACAAGAGGAAAGGCATGGATAGCACGGCATCCGAAAAGTCCATTATAGCGCTCGACACCTGGCTCCAGACGCCGGCGGGCGCGTATGTGCGGGCCTGGGAGCAGGCCTGTCTTGACGAATTGACAGCCGATATTTTCGGCTTCAACGCGGTGCAGATCGGCCTGCCGCAAGTCGACGCGCTGGCCGCCAACCGCATGCCCAACAAGTGGCAGGCGGCCACGCGCACCTCGTCGATCGAGCAACTGGCGCGCGCCCCCGGCGGGCGGCAGATCGCCGTTGCGCTCGACTTCGCCGAACTGCCGTTCGCCTCGCAAAGCCTGGACCTGGTGGTGCTGCCGCACGTGCTGGAGTTCGCCGCCGAGCCGCACCAGGTGCTGCGCGAGGTCGAACGCGTGCTCATTCCCGAAGGCCAGGTGATCATCTGCGGCTTCAATCCGGCCAGTCTGTGGGGCTTGCGCCAGGGCGTGGGCCGCCTGACAAGCTCGCACTACCTGCCGGCGGCCGGCGAATTCATCTCTATGCCGCGCCTGAAAGACTGGTTAAAATTGTTGAATCTGGCGCCCAGCCGCAGCCATTTCGGCTGTTATGCGCCGCCATGCCGGACCGAACGGTGGATCGAACGGTTTTCCTTCATGGAGCCGGCCGGCGCGCGCTGGTGGCCCTATGTGGGAGCCGTGTACATCGTGCACGCCATCAAGCGGGTCAAGGGCATGACCATCATCGGCCCGGTCTGGAGCCGAAAAGGCGCCACGGCGCCGCAAGCGGTACCGGCAACCAATCGAAAATAGAAAGCAGGCATGACAACAAAGGTAGAAATTTTCACGGATGGCGCCTGCAAGGGCAATCCGGGCACGGGCGGCTGGGGTGCGCTGCTGGTGACCGATGGACACGAGAAAGAAATTTTCGGTGGCGAACTCAACACCACCAACAACCGCATGGAATTGCGCGCGGTGATCGAAGCGCTGGCCGCCTTGACGCGCCCGTGCGAAGTGGTGCTGCACACCGACAGCCAGTACGTCCAGAAAGGGATCTCGGAATGGATCCACGGCTGGAAGGCGCGCGGCTGGAAGACCGCCGCCAAGGAACCGGTCAAGAATGAAGACCTGTGGAAGGCGCTCGACCAGGCCCAGGCCCAGCACACGGTGCAGTGGCGCTGGGTGCGCGGGCACAACGGCCACCCCGGTAACGAGCGTGCCGATGTGCTCGCCAACCGCGGCGTGGAAACCGTGCGCCGCCGCTGAGCCGGCTGCGGCAGTTTGCTATACTGCCGCGGTTTTCCGTCTTCCTTTTCCTCTTTCCATTGATCCCATGCGTCAAATTATTCTCGATACAGAAACCACCGGCCTCAATCCGCGCACCGGCGACCGCGTCATCGAGATCGGCTGTGTCGAGCTGAAGAACCGCATGCTGACGGGGAATAACTTCCACCGCTACATCAATCCCGAGCGCGATTCGGAAGAGGGCGCGCTGGCCGTGCACGGCCTGACCACGGAGTTCTTGAGCGACAAGCCGAAGTTCGCCGAGATCGTCGAGGAGCTGCGCGAGTACATCCGCGACGCCGAAGTCATCATCCACAACGCCCCGTTCGACCTGGGCTTTCTGAACCACGAATTCAAGCTGCTGGGACTGCCCAGCTTTACCGAGCACTGCAGCTCGGTGATCGACACTCTCGTGCATGCCAAGGAAATGCATCCGGGCAAGCGCAACTCCCTCGATGCCTTGTGCGACCGCTATGGCGTGTCCAATGCGCACCGCAAGCTGCACGGCGCGCTGCTCGATGCGGAGTTGCTGGCCGACGTGTATCTGTCGATGACGCGCGGGCAGAATTCGCTGTCGATGGAGGTGGAGGTGGAAGTGAGCGACACCGGCGGTTTGCTCGAGACCGTCCCGTTGGCCGACATCGTCGTGGTGCGCGCCACCGAGGCCGAGCTGGGCGAGCACCAGAACCTGCTGGCCGGGCTGGACAAGCAGGTCAAGGGCAGCTGCGTCTGGAGAAGTTACGCCGAGGTATGACAAAAGCGTGACGGATGCGGAATCCTGTGTCATAATACGCCCCGCTTTGGGAGGTTAGCTCAGGGGTAGAGCACTGCATTCACACTGCAGGGGTCGCAAGTTCGAAACTTGCACTTCCCACCAGTTTCTAAGATATTGATTTCAAAGTGTTTTTCTAAACACCCTCGATATCTGTCCTCCGCTGAATCGGATCATTTGCCACAAAATTGCCACAACTTAGTGGCAAGGAGCTAGTGGTGGCAACGATTCGACAACGCGGTAGTCAATTTGAGGTCCAGATCCGACGTAAGGGCTGGCCTAAACTTTCTAAAACATTCCCTGAAAAAGCTGCAGCTCGCGCTTGGGTTTCGGTCATCGAATCCGAGATGGTGCGCGGAATTTTTATCGACCGCAGCGAGGCTGAGAAAAATACCTTGGGCGATCTACTCGGCCGATACCTTATTGAGGTGTCCAAGAGCAAGAAGGGCGCGAACTCAGAGCGCTACCGAATTGCCTCCCTGCTGCGCGACCCGATCGCCCAGTACAAGGTCGCAGGGCTGTCCGGCAAGGTCTTGGCCGAGTGGCGTGACCGTCGGCTCAAGGAGGTTTCAGGCTCGACGACGAACCGCGATCTAGGGCTAATCTCCCATGTGATCAACGTCGCTCGGAAAGAGTGGGGAATCCACATCGAAAATCCGGTGGCCATGATTCGACGGCCATCGGAGAGCAAAGGGCGGAACCGACGCCTATCGCCCGATGAAGAACAGCGGCTCCTAGCGGAGCTGATGCCAAGCACCCGCACGGAGAAGGGCTACTACGACGAAGGCGGAACCCGAAACCCATGGATCTACCCGCTTGTCGTGTTGGCGATCGAGACCGCGATGCGTCGAAGCGAAATATTGTCGCTGCGATGGGATGACGTTTTTCTCGCTGACCGCTACGTGCGGCTGCATGACACGAAGAACGGCGAGTCGCGCGATGTGCCGCTTACGACCCGGGCGCACGGCATTCTGCAGTCCCTTCCGCGCCATATCTCAGGCCAGGTATTTCCCACCACTGCTGACGCCGTCAAGAAGTCATTTGTGCGCGCTGCGGAACGGGCGGCCATCAAGAACTTACATTTTCACGACCTTCGTCACGAGGGAACCAGTCGCCTGGCGGAGAAACTTGACAACGTGCTTGAGCTCTCGGCGGTCACCGGCCACAAGACACTGTCCATGCTGAAGCGGTACTACCATCCGCGCGCCAAGGACCTGGCTCGGAAGTTGGGGTGAGCAAATGAATAAAACCTCGCTTTTCCGTGCCTATTGCGACTGGCCATACGACACGGCCGTGTTTGTCGAAGCTAGTGATCCCCGAAGTGCCGCGTTCAAGATATCGCGACTGATCGGGACGTTGTACAGTTGCCCGACAGATGAAGTCTCATTTTACAACCTCGATTCCTATTCTGAACTCATTGACGAAAAGGGCGTCAGTGACGACCTGGATTTCAGGTTATTCGAGTCAGGGTGGGATACTGACGGCGTAACGTCTTGGGTAGACAGTCCCATATTCCTCGCGCCCTTGAATCAATCGTTCTTACTTGCTGCATGGGGACGATTGCAGCGTCACCTTGAGGAGCTGGGACACGACGATCAGAACCAGGTGGGCCCGGGCATGTGAGTGGATCGCATCGTCGCTGGCCGGGACGACCGGCCAAGGCGCTCCTACATGCGCCCACGAGGCGTGCGGGTGCCCTCCGGGCATCCGGGCCTTCGCCCGGACTCAAATCGCCCGCACCGACTTTCTGCGGCTTGGTAGGGGCTTCCAGGCAGGCACGCCGCGGAATTGTAGCGGCCCACCCTTATAGATATAGGGGTTTGAGGTGCAGTGGAACGTAAAACACGGTTAAGCCATTTGGGCCAGTCCTCGCAACGGCGGGCAAGATCAACATGAGCATGCTTGGTGCTGTTTTTGATTCGAACGCGACTTATTGATCGAGCGCACCAACGCCAGTATCGTACGCTCCCGAGCCGAAGGGGCGGCTTTGAGTCGTCTGTCAGCGCTGACACGGAATGACGCCTGCGATGCCGCCGACGCGGCTGGGAGGCGCCGGCCGGCGCTGCGCCCGTTCGGAATCCACGACATCATCTAGCTCGCCCAGCGGCTGGACGGAAGTGTCGCGCACCGGCTTGATAACCAGGTGCCAAAGGCATAACTCGGTTTGCCGTTCCACTGCACCTCAAACCCCAAACTCTAGTTACTTCTAAGCAATCCAGCAAGAATCGAAGGTCTCGACGTGTTCTTCCCATTGTCTTAATAGTTTTCCGCCCAAGTAAGTACTGTATTGACGGGCTTCCACAATAAAAATTGCGCCATTCATTATTCCAATATCATTAAATCCACATGCCGGCGAGGGTTTTAATACCCTCTGAGTATATAAAATTTGGTAAGTTTCTCCATCCGGCACGCCAATAGACGGCCCATCATCTTCAATGCCAGTTGCAAGATTGTGAGAAAGTAACAAGTTGTTAGTACTTCTTTGAATATTAGAATGCCGAATAAACATGCTAGGAATTTCTGAGTTAACTGTGATGGGATATGTAAAGCTTGTCGTGCTGGATTCTAAACCTTCGTTAGCTAAACCGCCCTTTACTTCAGGAGGTAAGTCATCGATGTTTAAAAAAGCTTCCGATACGTCAGATATTCTTAATATTCCAGAAAACGGGACAGAGCGCTCCTGCTCAGTCAGCAGTTGACTTGCTAAGTTAATGCCGCTTTTATTTGATGCAATATCTCCGTCAATCACTATGATCGCAGTAAACGGAATTTCTATCGCCGATTGGTACGCCAACAATTGAACACGGATGCCCCTATGCGGTCCAATCGATATACTGTCAACCCCAGACCGACTGATAGTTTTTGAGCCGCCGTCCGTGACTGATGTTGACGAACTAATTGTTTGGCTCCAGCCGATATTTATACCCCCAGAACCCACACCAAAGGCGCTATACGACATAGTGATTCCTGCTGAATTCGTTGTTGAGAGTCCGTTTGTTTTTACAACACTCCAGGATGATGTACCGGCGACGCTTAAATTAAGCGAAGAGTTAACCGAAGCATCCGCGTTATTTCTAATTTCTTTTCGTGTAATTATTGCCGATTCTGGCAGTGAAACACGCTTTTCGTCACTGAAAGCCAGATCTCTGACTTCGGTGATGTATGAACTAACGCATTTTGCGGCTTCATTAGAGTTCAAAATTATTTGATCAGTGGTAACGTCGCACCAAGGATCATTACCTTCCCGCCCACCCCTTTTAGGATGACATACCTGTCTTTCAACTGAACGAATCTCCTGCTGCAATACAAAAGGTTTACCCAAAAGCAAGTTTGATAAAAAAGATACGCCATCAATGTTAGACATATGCCCCCCTTGGTTGAACTGCAAAATAAATCGAGTTAAGAAAATAACTTTCCGCTAATGCTAATAGTAGTACAACTGTGTCTTGTGTGCGAGACCTACTTGGCGAAGAAACAATATTTTTTGAATGAATCACAAATACCGGTACGTACGAAAACGATCGATTGCGGACAGTGTGATTTTAGGGTGTACATAAAATAGCATGTAAATGTTTCGGACATAGGTTACAATAAGTACGTCCATTTCGTACGCTTTGGCTGCATAACATGTCTCGAACCTTCATCTACGCGCGCGTCAGCACCGCCGATCAGAACACAGACAACCAGATTCTTGAAATCGAGGCGGCGGGCTTCGCGGTCGACAAACGCCGTATCGTGTGCGAAAGCGTCAGCGGCAGCGTCGCGGCCACTGAACGGCCGCAATTTGCTCGGTTGCTTGACCGTCTGGAACCCGGCGATGTACTCATCGTAACCAAGCTGGACCGACTTGGCCGCAATGCCATGGATGTGCGCGCCACAGTAGAGCAGCTGGCGGCCGATGCTATTCGTGTGCATTGCCTGGCGCTCGGCGGGGTCGATCTGACCAGCGCTGCCGGAAAGATGACCATGAGCGTGTTGAATGCGGTAGCGGAGTTTGAGCGCGATTTGCTGATCGAGCGAACCCAAGCGGGTATTGCACGCGCACGGGCGGAAGGCAAGACGCTGGGTCGCCCGCCAGCGCTGACCAAGGTACAGCAGGCCGAAGCAATGCAACGCCTCGCGAAAGGTGAGTCCGTAGCCAAGGTGGCGCGTGACTACGGCACCACTCGCCAGTCCATCATGCGGGTTCGGGAGAGGCTCAGCCAATCCAGTGCAGCCGACTCCTAACAAGGGCGCTGTCGCCTTTCGAAAACGAAAATACGATCCAGAAGACCGCCGAGCTGTCTGGGTGCAGTTAAGGCCAGGTCAAGCGGATTTGGGCCATGCACCAAGGCAAATCATAATGCACTGATTGCCGCCATACAGGAAGAAGATGCCAGTCAGCTTTCTTTCCGACGCGCAGCGCGAGAACTATGGCCGCTACGCCAGTTCTCCATCACCCCATGACCTCGCCCGGTACTTTCATCTGGACGACACCGACCATGCGCTAATCGCTGAGAAGCGCGGCGCGCACAATCGGCTTGGCTTCGCCATCCAGCTGGGCACAGTGCGCTACCTGGGCGCGTTTTTGGAAGATCCGTTGGCCGTGCCGCAGCCCGTGTTGCGGACGCTGGCCAAGCAGCTGCGCATCGAGGCGCTGGACAAAGCAAGCTCCTACAGCACCGGCCGACAACGCTGGCAGCATGCGATAGAAATTCGCGCGCGCTATGGCTACGTCGAATTCACGGAACCCTTGATCGCCTTTCGCCTTACTCGGTGGCTGTACGCGCTTTGCTGGACCGGCACCGACCGGCCGAGCGTGCTGTTCGAGCGCGCCACGACATGGCTCGTGACGCACAAGGTACTGCTGCCAGGCTGCACGACGCTCGAACGGTACGTTGCGCGCCTGCGCAGCCGCGTCGAAGAGCGCTTATGGCGCTCGCTTGGGAATGGGGTCAGCCAGGACCAGCAAACGCGCCTGGAGGGCCTTCTGGTCTCATCCGGCGGCAGTCGTAATTCGCCGCTCGACCGACTGCGCACCGGGCCGGTGGTGGCCAGCAGCCGGTCAATGAGCCTGGCGCTGATGCGGCTGCAAGCCGTCCGCGAGCTTGGCATCCGGTTGCCGGCCGCCACGCGCATCCCGGCCACACGGGTGGCCGCCCTGGCCCGGTTCGCCGGCGCCGCCAAGGCCAGCGCGATCCTGCGCCTGCCGGTACTGCGCCGCTTGGCCACCCTGGTAGCG
>CBFGOU010000197.1:0-7956 GCA_965650445.1 uncultured Oxalobacteraceae bacterium
GCTTGAGCGGCGACAGCAGCGCCACCGCCCTGCAGTCATCGTTCGAATCCCTGCTTGGATCGCTTGGCATGGACGACAGCGACGCGGGCACGAAACTGGGCCAGTTCCTGCAAACGCTGTCGAGCAAACTGGAAGCGTCCGGCCCATCCGGAAATCTGATCAACACCAGCGCCTGAGGCGCAGCCAACCACGAGGGCAAAACACGATGAACCATCACGATCACAATCACAGCCTTGCGCAGGACATCGAGACCATGCTGAACATGACCACCAGCCGGCGCCAGTCCTTGCGCTGGCTGTTTGCCGGCGCGGCGATTCCGCTGGCCGGCTGTGGCGGCGGCGACGGTTCGACCGCCAGCGCAGCCACGACGACAACGACCACGGGCACCAGCACCAGCACCACCGGCAGCGGCTCGACCAGCACCAGCAGCGGCACCGTAACCGCCTCCAACGGCAGCACCTGCGCGGTCATCCCGGAGGAAACCGGCGGCCCGTATCCGGGCGACGGCACCAATTCCAATGCCAGCGGCGTGGCCAATGCGCTGATCCTGGCCGGGATCGTGCGCAGCGACATCCGCGCCAGCCTGGCTGGCGCCTCTGGCGTTGCGCAAGGCACGCCGCTGACAATCAAGCTCAAGCTGGTCAACGTCAAGTCGAGCTGCGCCACCCTCGCCGGCGCCACTGTCTATCTGTGGCACTGCGACCGCGAGGGCCGCTACTCGATGTATTCGAGCGGCATCACCGCGGAAAACTATCTGCGCGGGGTGCAGGAAGCCGACAGCAGCGGCATCGTCACCTTCCAGACCATCTTCCCGGGCTGCTACGACGGCCGCATGCCGCACGTGCATTTCGAGGTGTATCCGACCCTGGCGTCGGCGGGCAGCGCGTCGAACCGCATCAAGACGTCGCAGTTCGGCTTCCCCAGCGCCACGCTGACCGAGGCCTATACCGCCAGCGGCTACGGCACCAGCGTCACCAACCTCGCGCGCATCAGCTACGCGACCGATAACGTGTTCAGCGACGGCACCTCGCTGCAGATCGTCGACGTCACCGGCAACGTCACGCAGGGCTATGTGGCCACGCTCACCGTAGGGGTTTCCCTCTAATCGGCGACCGGTCATGGCGCCGGATTGCCTTTACAATCCGGTGCATGAGCAAGCCGATTATCCATTTCTCGCACGGGAACAGCTTCCCGGCCGGTAGCTACCGGCAGTTCCTGCACCTGCTGGAGGACCGGTTCGACGTGCGCGCAGTGGACATGTACGGCCACGATCCCGCCTACCCGGTGACCGATGGCTGGCCGGCGCTGGTCGACCAGCTGATCGCCCAGGTCGAGCGGTACGGCCAGCCGGCCATCCTGCTCGGCCATTCGCTGGGCGGCATGCTGAGCATGATGGCAGCCCACAAGCGCCCGGAGCTGGCGCGCTGCGTGGTGATGCTCGATTCCCCGGTGGTGGCGGGCTGGCGCGCCACGCTGCTGCGCCTGGCCAAGCGGCAGGGCTGGGGCATGCGCCTGTCGCCGGGGCGCCTGTCGGAGAAGCGCCGCACTGTCTGGCCCGACCAGGCTGCGGCGCATGCCCACTTCAGCGCCAAGCCGCTGTTCGCCCGCTTCGCGCCGGGCGTGCTGGACGACTACCTTGATCACGGCCTGGAAGCCCATTCCGACGGTGGTGTGCAGCTGCGCTTTTCGCGCGCGATCGAAACCGAAATTTACGACGGGATCCCTCTGCATATCGGGCGCCTGACCCAGGACCGGTTTCCGGTGCCGATCGGCTTTATCGGTGCGCACGACTCTGTCGAGCTGCGCCAGGCCGGCCGTGCCGCCACGCGCCGCCTGGTGGGTGCGAACTACCGCGACATCGCGGGCGGCCACCTGTTCCCGCTGGAGTCGCCGGCACGCACGGCCGAGCTGACCGGCGAACTGATCGCCACTCTGCTGGCGCAGCGGTCTTAAAGCTTCAGGCGGCGCCCGGTTTCGCGTAAAATCGCGGGATTGACTTCCGCGCCCGGCGCGACACAACTTCGAAAGCACCGCGATGACTATCAAAAGCGATAAATGGATCCGCCGCACCGCAGCGGCAACTGGCATGATCGAGCCGTTCGAACCTGGCCAGGTCCGCGAAATCGATGGCCGCAAAATCATCTCGTATGGCACCTCGTCGTATGGCTACGACATCCGCTGCGCCGATGAATTCAAGATTTTCACGAACATCAACAGCACCATCGTCGATCCGAAGAACTTCGACTCCAACTCCTTCGTCGATATCAAAAGCGACGTGTGCATCATTCCGCCCAATTCGTTCGCGCTGGCGCGCACCATCGAATACTTCCGCATTCCGCGCAATGTGCTGACGGTCTGCCTGGGCAAATCGACCTACGCGCGCTGCGGCATCATCGTCAACGTGACGCCGTTCGAGCCGGAGTGGGAAGGCTATGTGACGCTGGAGTTTTCCAACACCACGCCGCTGCCGGCCAAGATCTACGCCGGCGAGGGCTGCGCGCAGGTGCTGTTCTTCGAAAGCGATGAAGTGTGCGAAACCTCGTACAAGGACCGCGGCGGGAAGTACCAGGGCCAGCACGGCGTGACCCTGCCTAAAACCTGATCAGCGATAGGCGGCGGCCGCGCCGGCCGCGTCTTCGGATGCAGGATGTCGTCCTCGCGCAAGCGGGGACGACCGCCCTTATGACTGCTTGACGCAGTCGACGAAGTAGCCGCGCTTGCCGTCCACTTCGCGCTTGACCAGGCCGTGCACGTCGGTCTCGAAGCCGGGGAAGCGCTCGTTGAAGTCGCGCGCGAAGCGCAGGTAGTCGACGATGGTCCTGTTGAAGCGCTCGCCCGGAATGAGCAGCGGAATGCCGGGCGGGTAGGGCGTCAGCAGGATCGCCGTGATGCGTCCTTCCAGCTCTTCGATGGCCACCCGCTCGATTTCGCGGTGCGCCATCTTGGCAAATGCGTCGGACGGCTTCATCGCCGGGATCATGTCCGACAGGTACATCTCCGTGGTCAGGCGCGCCACGTCGTAGGCCTTGTAGAAGTCGTGGATCGACTGGCACAGGTCGCGCAGGCCCATGGCCTCGTAGCGCGGGTTGGCGGCGGCGAACTCGGGCAGGATGCGCCACATCGGCTGGTTCTTGTCGTAGTCGTCCTTGAACTGCTGCAGCGCCGTGACCAGCGTGTTCCAGCGGCCCTTGGTGATCCCGATGGTGAACATGATGAAGAACGAGTACAGCCCGCACTTTTCGATGATCACGCCGTGTTCGGCCAGGTATTTGGTGACGATGGAGGCCGGAATGCCGGACTCGCCGAACTGCCCGTCCAGCGACAGGCCGGGGGTGACCACGGTGGCCTTGATCGGGTCGAGCATGTTGAAGCCCGGCGCCAGCTTGCCGAAACCGTGCCACTCGTCTTCGGCGCGGATCATCCAGTCTTGCTGGGTGCCGATGCCTTCTTCGCTGAAGTTGTCCGGACCCCAGACCTTGAACCACCAGTCCTGGCCCCATTCCTCGTCGACCTTCTTCATGGCGCGGCGGAAGTCCAGCGCTTCGAGGATCGATTCCTCGACCAGGGCGGTACCGCCCGGCGCTTCCATCATGGCGGCGGCCACGTCGCAGGAAGCGATGATCGAGTACTGCGGCGAGGTCGAGGTGTGCATCAGGTAGGCCTCGTTGAAGGCGTCCTGGTCCAGCTTGACCGATTGCGATTCGCGCACCAGCACTTGCGAGGCCTGCGACAGGCCGGCCAGCAGCTTGTGGGTCGACTGGGTCGAGAAAATCATCGACTCGCGCGCGCGCGGCCGGTCGCGCCCGATGGCGTGCATGTTCTTGTAGAAGTCGTGGAAGGTGGCGTGCGGCAGCCAGGCTTCGTCGAAGTGCAGGGTGTCGATCTTCCCGTCCAACATTTCGCGCAGGGTCTCGACGTTGTACACCACGCCGTCGTAGGTCGACTGGGTGATGGTCAGGATGCGCGGCTTCTTGTTCTTCGCTTCGCGCGCGAACGGATTGGCTTCGATCTTGCGGGCGATCGATTCGGGCGTGAACTCTTCCAGCGGGATCGGGCCGATGATGCCGAGGTGGTTCCGGGTCGGCATCAGGAACACGGGAATGGCGCCGCACATGATGATCGAGTGCAGGATCGACTTGTGGCAGTTGCGGTCCACCACCACGATGTCGCCCGGCGCCACGGTCGAATGCCAGACCATCTTGTTTGAGGTCGAGGTGCCGTTGGTGACGAAATAGCAGTGGTCGGCATTGAAGATGCGCGCGGCGTTGCGCTCGGACTTGGCGACCGGGCCGGTATGGTCGAGCAGCTGGCCGAGTTCCTCCACCGCGTTGCAGACGTCGGCGCGCAGCATGTTTTCGCCGAAGAACTGGTGGAACATCTGGCCGATCGGCGACTTCAGGAAGGCCACGCCGCCCGAGTGGCCGGGGCAGTGCCAGGAATACGAGCCGTCGTTGGCGTAGTGGACCAGCGCGCGGAAGAACGGCGGCGCCAGCGAGTCGAGGTAGGATTTGGCTTCGCGGATGATGTGGCGCGCCACGAATTCGGGCGTGTCCTCGAACATGTGGATGAAGCCGTGCAGCTCGCGCAGGATATCGTTGGGGATGTGGCGCGAAGTGCGGGTTTCGCCGTAAATGTAGATCGGGATGTCCGAGTTCTTGTGGCGGATCTCCTGCACGAAGGCGCGCAGGGCCGTCAGGGCCGATTCGGTTTCCTCGGCCGAGCCTTCGCCGAATTCCTCATCGTCGATGGACAGCACGAAGGCCGACGCGCGCGACTGCTGCTGGGCGAACTGGGACAGGTCGCCGTAGCTGGTCAGGCCGAGCACTTCCATGCCTTCTTTTTCCATCGCCGCGGCCAGTGCGCGGATGCCCAGGCCGGACGTGTTCTCGGAACGGAAATCCTCGTCGATGATGACGATCGGGAAGCGAAATTTCATGGACATCTCCAAAGCGAAGCGCCGTGAGGGCAGCCCGCGCCCTTTACAGGCGGGACGCCGTTCACGGCACCGAAAAAATCAAGAAGCGGATTTTCGCAGAAATGCCGGCCATCCGGTGAAAAACTTTTGTTAGCTTAGTCTCAAGCGGGCGCGGCTGTCGCACATCTGGCGGGCAGCGATGTGCTCCATGCTCTATCGCTGCCGCTTCATGCGCGCGCGCGCACAGGCAGCATGAGTTCGAACGCGGCGGGCGCCATCGGTTTGCCGAACAGGTAGCCTTGCGCCAGCCGGCAGCCTTGCGCCTTCAGGTAATTCGCCTGCTCGAGGGTTTCCACCCCTTCCGCCACGACCTCCAGCTGCAAGGCCGCTGCGATCGACAGCATCGCCTTCACCAGTTCGCACTGGCGGCGCTCATGCGGGATATCGCGCACGAACGAGCGGTCGATCTTCAGCCGCGCGACCGGAAAACGGCTCAGGTAACTCAGCGCCGAATAACCGGTGCCGAAATCGTCGATCG
Organism: uncultured Oxalobacteraceae bacterium; assembly: GCA_965650445.1. Taxonomy (GTDB): domain Bacteria; phylum Pseudomonadota; class Gammaproteobacteria; order Burkholderiales; family Burkholderiaceae_D; genus Telluria_A. The sequence continues at coordinate 5,454 of CBFGOU010000197.1, forward strand.
AGATCGACACGCCCATCCGGTCCAATTCGGCCAGCATCTGCGCCACTTCCAGGCTATCTTCGAGCAGGACGCTTTCGGTGATTTCCAGCTCCAGCCATTCGGGCTTGCATCCGCTCTCGGCCAGGATGCGGCGCACCGATCCCACCAGGTCGTTGCGCAAGAACTGGCGCGTCGAGACGTTGACCGCCATCTTCACAGCGTCGTCACGCTCCCGGTTCCAGTCTGCCACGACGGCGCACGCGTTCGACAACACCCATTCGCCGATGGCGACGATCAAGCCGGATTCCTCGGCAATCGGGATAAACCTGTCCGGCTGGACCATCCCATACCCTGGACGGTCCCAGCGCAGCAAGGCTTCCGCCCCGACCACGCTTGCGCTCGACAAATCGTACTGCGGCTGGTAATGCAAGGTCAGTTCGCCCTGGCGGCAGGCCTTGCGCAGCGCCGCCTCCAGCTCCACTTTTTCGCGGGAATGAGCGCTCAGCTCGCTGGCATAGAACTGGAAATTGTTGCGTCCCTGTTTCTTGGCGAAATACATCGCCGCATCGGCATACTTGAGCAGCGCATCCATCGCGACGCTGTCGCCGGGACATAGCGCGATGCCGATGCTGCACGATACGAACAGTTCGCCTCCATCGATCATGAACGGTTCGGCCAACGCCTTCAATATCTTGGCGGCGATCGTGCCCAGGTCGGCCCGGTCGTGCACCTGCGGCAGCAGTATCCCGAATTCGTCGCCGCCCAGCCGCGCGACCGTGTCGGACCCGCGCACGGCATATTTCAGGCGTTGCGCCACGATGCACAGCAAGCGGTCGCCCGCCCCATGTCCCAGGGTATCGTTGACTCCCTTGAAATTGTCGAGGTCGAGAATGATCAGCCCGAACCCATCGCCATCCCGCTCGGCATGAGCGATTTCCTGGCCGATGAGGTTAAACAGCAGTGCGCGATTGGGCAGGTCGGTCAGGTCATCGTAGAAAGCCTGGCGCTGCACCTTCTTGCGGTAGCGGTCGATTTCCGTGATATCGCGCCCGACCGCCAGCACCCGCCTGACCCGCCCGCGGCCATCGAATTCCGGACTCATCCGGATATGGGAGCAAAATTGCTTATCCGCGTCCCCCCAGTACAGTTCAAGATCGCAGGGTGCGCCCAGCTCGATGACTTCGCGCAGCTTGGCCTCGTAGGCGTGGGCGTTGCCGCCGCCTGGAAACTGGGACGGGGTGGAACCCAGTATCCGCGCCAGGTCGCCCCCCATGTCCTTGATTAATTTCGGATTGGCGTACACCCGGCGGCAGTCACGGTCGTAGCGGGCGATGGTGTCGAGCGAGTTTTCCGCCAGTTCGCGGAAATCCCGTTCGCTCTGGTACAGCGCTTCCTGCGATTGCTTGATGGTGCGGATGTCGCGTCCGATGGTGAGCACGGTGACGATCTGCTGGCTCGAATCGCGTTCCGGAACGATGGTAAGGTGAAAACAACTGCGCGCGCCCTCCGGCCTGACCCAATCGAATTCGAGTTCCGCCGTTTCGCCGGTCGCGAGCACGTTTTCCAGTATTTTCTGGAAGGTGGCGGCAGGCACCGTCGGAATGTCCCACCATTCGAGCGGCGTCTTGCCCAGACATGAAGCTGCCGAGAGACTTGCGGATTTCTGATACATCGAATTGACATACACGCGGCGGCAGTTGCGGTCGTAGCGGACAATGATGTCAGGAATATTTTCGGTCAAGGCGCGATATTCTTCCGAGCGCTTGTGCAGCGCTTCTTCGATATCCTTGCGCGCGGTGACGTCGAACATGAAGCCGTGCCAGACGATGGCGCCGTCGGCGTCGCGCTGCTGGGGCGTGGAACGCGCCTCCAGCCAGCGCACCGGCAGTTCCGGCCGGCAGATGCGGAAAACCAGGTCGAGCGGCGCCAGCGTTGCCGCGGCGGCGACGATGGCGGCCTCGATCCGGGGCCTGTCGTCGGGGTGGGCCAGCGCATGCAGCGGCGCCATGTCGTCCTTCACCTCGGCGGGCTGCAAACCGTATAGGGCGGCGATGCCCGGGCTGGCGAACGGCAGGCTGAGATGCCCTTCGGACGAGCGGCGCAATGAAAAGACGAAGCCGGGTACGTTGGCGGAAAAATGGGCCACGCGGCGTTCGGCGTCGCGCACGGCGCTGAGGTCGCGCGCGATGCCAAGCACGGTCGCCACCCGACCGTCCGCGCTCCGCTCCGGCACCATCAGGATATGGTAATCGCGGCGCCGGCCGTCCCGATCGACGCATTCGACGTCGACGTGGCGGGTGGCGCCGCTGGAGAGCACGTCGCAAATTGCCGCCGTGACCTTGCTGTTGTGCTCGGGCGCGAGGATCTTGCCGTCGGACGGCGAGCCGCCGATCAACTCCGCCACCGGCTTGCCGAGTATCGTGCCGACGACCTGGTTGACATACAGCCGGCGGCAAGCGCGGTCGTAGCGGAAGATCGGGTCGGGGCTGTTCTCGGCCAGGGAACGGAACTGTTCCTCGCTGGC